>NZ_DBHKZK010000029.1:0-105643 GCF_057314735.1 Cardiobacterium sp. | reverse complement strand
GTAAACAGGCCTTAACCAAACCTGCGAATGAAATCATCATGTTATGGCCAATTGTGAACAGCGCCTAGAGACTATTTACAATTTGAATCCCCCTCCCCTGCAGGGCGAAGCCCGCAGCGGGGGAGGGTCGGGGAGGGGGTGAACGATATGGCTCATGAACTGAAATTACTGTTTTTCGAGGGTTTTAACCCCCACTCCAGCCTTCTCTCTTGCTTCGCAAGCAATGCTTGTCGCTGCGCGAGCTATCCCAATCCCACAGGGAGAGGGGGCATATTGGCTGTTTCCCCAGCTTTCAGTTCCCTACACAAACATACGGAAAAATCTGATTCCCCCAAGATTTTGAACAGGTTCTCAGAGGAGATGGCATAGCATCGGGAAGCGCGTGCGTGTCGGCCTCGCCGCCACACACCTAACGAAGGGGTGTTGTATAACCTCAATAAAAAACGGCCTCTTGTGAGGCCGTTCCGGGATTGTTTCTGCGGTCGCAGAAAGCTCCAGTAAGGGTTTGTTTACGGTTGTTGTCCGTTTTGTTGGTTGTTGCCGTAAACGTTGTTGCTGTCATCACCCTGGAAGGTGTTGCTGGTACCGCCACGGGTTGCACCGAAGACGCCACCCCAGTCGTTTTCGCCGTAGGCAGAGCCGTATTTGTCAGCGTCTTTGACGGAGTTGAAGGAACCACCGAGTTCTTCTGCTTTTTCACCGAAGAAGGATGCCTTGAAGGTTGCCTTGTCATCACCGGCGAGGTAGGTACGGTCAGCGGTACCAACCACGGTGTTGCCCACGATGTTGCCCTGGAAGGCGACGAGGTTGTCGCGGGTGGTAGCAGACTTGGTTTGGTCGAGCAACCATTCGTTGTAAACGTTACCTTGCAGACGTTTGGTGCCGAAGTCGGCGGTCGCTTCAACGAAGTTACCCAAGCCGAGGCCGTCGGTCTTGCCGGCGAAGGCGTTCGGCAGGTTGCGTTTGCCCGCGTTGTGGAAGTCGTTGTCGATGCCGTACATCAAGGCGTGGCCTTGGTAGGTAGCCTTCTGGTCGCTCGGCAGTGCCGCCATCTGTTCGATGGTGGTGGCATCGGTACCACGGTAGAAGTAATCGTCCACAGAGTCGTCGGTGTTCTTGTTGCGGTACGGGTTGCGGATGAAGTTGTCGGCATAGCCCTTAACGCCTTCATCAACATCGAGCTGGGTAGAAACGCGACCGTACTGGACGTATTTCAGGGTCATCGGTACGGCACCAATGCTGTATTGGGTTGCCTTGCCTGCCTTGTCGTCTGCTGTACCATACTTGGTGTAATCCGTGTCGGCCAAATCGGTTTCATATTCGGCAACGAACGCCTTGGCGCCGCTGAAGCTGTTGAAAGTGACAGGGTGAATACCCTTGTTTTTCTCAGCAGTACCGGCATAGGCCAAGTGGTAGCGACCGAAGATACGGGTAGTAGTATTGTGGTGGTTTTCCCATTTCTTCTCGTCTTTATTCCAGTTCAATTCCTGACCGAGGGTAGAAAGACCGCCACCAACACGGATCAAACCATTAGTTGCAGCCAATCCATTTTTAACTTTTTGCTCTGTATAGAAAGCATCGTAATTTCCGGTACGGGTATAGTCATTTTCAAAACCGTCTATATGGCTTGTCCACCAAACCAAATCTTTACCATAGCGCGTGCCATTTTTCTCGGCAAAACGCGGAGTGACTGCAACCCTGTCTTTTTTGCTGCCAGTTTCTGAGGCTGGGGTTGTGCCACGATACATAAAGACATCCTTATTACCTTCCACGTCTTTGGAATAAACTTTTTTCAATTTTCCATCTGTAGGTTCGCGAACAATCGCATAAGGATCAATAACAGCAGTCATGGTTCTTGCATCATTGACGACTGTATATGTCTTGGCTGTCGTATCAGATTGGTAGGCAATACCTTCAGCAGCATTTTTAGCCAAACCAGTTTGACCGATTTTCATGTTAGCGTTGAGATCCTTTGGTTCAACTCGGCTCGATTCACTATTGCTATTAATATCACCAGTTCTGTTTGCACCAAGACCGAGGTTATCACTATTATTAACGTTAACTCTTTTATAGCCGGTTCCACTTTCTATTACATAAGGGTATTGTTTAACATGAGACAAAAGCGCATCCGAATTAGGATCAGTAGGATCTTCGGCTACCGTTTCATTATCTATCAGCTCACGCTTAATTTTGTTCTTTTCATCAACGTTGTTTGCTCCTTTTACAAGATCGTTAAAGCCACTATTACGCGCTCTTGTAGAAGAACGACTACTGCCATCATCCGAATGATGATCCGCTTTCGTATCAATATTAAACATATAACGTCCTGCCAAGACATCCACGTTTTGGAAGTTTTCTTCTTGCAGGCTGTTCAGTCCGGCGACTGAATCCTTGATGGCGTCACCATTCGCCTTGAGCGGTACCGGGTTGTCGCTGCCTGCGAATTGTGCCTTGACCGGGGTGCCGTCGGCACGGACGATCTCCTGACGGGCGAGGACGATGTTGGTCAGGCTCGGGTTCTGGTCGTTGAGGGTGGTGCCGAGGAGCGGAGAGGCGGATGCCGGTTGGCTCGGGTTGTAGGTGCGGTCGTATTGTGAGCCTTCGCGGCGGATGTATTGCAGGGTGCCGACGGTGTTTTGTTTGGTGAGGTCTTTGTCATCTACGACCTGGGTGCCGGTCGGGTCAACGACTTTGTCGTCGTTCGCCGGAGGGGTCGGCTGGTTGTTGTTATTGTTCGGCTGGTTCGGGTTGGGCTTGGGCGGGTCAGCCGGTTTGTTGCTGTTGTCATCACCGCTGCCACCGCAGGCAGCAACGCCAACGGCCACGAGGATTGCCAGGGAGAGGTTTGTCAGTTTCATGCTGTATGTACCTTTAACTGTTGAAAGTGAATTTCCATAGCCATAGCTTGGCTATCGGCTATGTTATGCCAAGTGCGGCGGTTGTTGCAAGTTTTTTGTGGTTTTTTTGAAACACGTTGCGGGGTGATGTTTTGTGGTCGCGACGCGGGTTGTTTGCGCCCGGTTCGGCGGCGAGGACGGACGGAGATTGGGGGGGCGAGTTGGCGTATGGTTTGCGGGGATGGGCGGAGCTTCGGCGGTTGTATCGCGGAAGCTACCCCTCCCCAGCCCTCCCCCGCTGCGGGCTTCGCCCTGCAGGGGAGGGGGTAGAACGGCGGGAGATTGGGCAGTGGTTGGTGAATGGTTTGCGGGTATGGTGGGCGTTTCCGGTCATTGGTGGTGGGGCAAGCCCCACCCTACGAGTTTATATAAGCATCGGCGGTTGTATCGCGAACGCTACCCCCTCCCCGACCCTCCCCCGCTACGGGCTTCGCCCTGCAGGGGAGGGGGCAGAACGGCTGCGGGAATGCGGGCGGTTAATGTGCGTGCGGAACGGTGCGCCGAGGCGCACTCTATGGCGGTTTGTTGGGTTACGCGCTGCGCGCTAACCCAACCTACGGAAGGGGGGAAGGAGGTAAATCGGTGGCAGGGATTGGGATGCGTGCGAGTTGGCGAATAGTTTGCAGATGTGGTGGGCGTTTCCGGTCGTTGGTGGTGGGGCAAGCCCCACCCTACGAGTTTATATAAGCATCGGCGGTTGTATCGCGAACGCTACCCCCTCCCCGACCCTCCCCCGCTGCGGGCTTCGCCCTGCAGGGGAGGGGGTAGTTCGGCGGCAGGAATACGGGCAGTTAATGTGTGTGCGGAAGGGTGCGCCGAGGCGCACCCTATGGTGGTTTGTTGGGTTGCGCGCTGCGCGCTAACCCAACCTACGAGGTCGGAATGGGGGAGTTGTTTGGCATTCCGGTCGTCTTTTTGTCGGCCATAAATGGCCGACCTACGCGAGTTTTCTGTTTCGCATCGGTGGGGAAACCGGCAAACCCCACTCCGACCCTCCGCCGGTTCCCACGAAAATGCGAACGCATTTTCGTGGGTGCCCGCCCACAGGGGGAGGGGGCAGAACAGCGGGAGATTGGGCGGCGGTTGGTGAATGGTTTGCGGGTATGGTGGGCGTTTCCGGTCGTTGGTGGTGGGGTAAGCCCCACCCTACGGGTTTATATGAGCATCGGCGGTTGCATCGCGGACGCTACCCCCTCCCCAGCCCTCCCCCGCTGCGGGCTTCGCCCTGCAGGGGAGGGGGTAGTTCGGTGGTCGTTTGGCATTTCGGTTGTTTTTTGTTGTTGGGCATGAATGGCCGCTCTACGCGAGTTGTCTGTTTCTCATCGGTGGGGAAGCAGGCAAACCCCGCCCCGACTCTCCGCCGGTTCCCACGAAAATGCGAACGCATTTTCGTGGGTGCCCACCCACAGGGGGAGGGGGCAGAACGGCGGGAGATTGGGCAGTAGTTGGTGAATAGCTTGCAGGTATGGTGGGCGCTTCCCGTCGTTGGTGGTGGGGCAAGCCCCACCCTACGGGTTTATATGAGCATCGGCGGTTGCATCGCGGGCGCTACCCCCTCCCCAGCCCTCCCCCGCTGCGGGCTTCGCCCTGCAGGGGAGGGGGTAGTTCGGTGGTCGTTTGGCATTTCGGTTGTTTTTTGTTGTTGGGCATGAATGGCCGCTCTACGCGAGTTGTCTGTTTCTCATCGGTGGGGAAGCAGGCAAACCCCGCCCCGACTCTCCGCCGGTTCCCACGAAAATGCGAACGCATTTTCGTGGGTGCCCACCCACAGGGGGAGGGGGCAGAACGGCGGGAGATTGGGCAGTAGTTGGTGAATAGCTTGCAGGTATGTTGGGCGCTTCCCGTCGTTGGTGGTGGGGCAAGCCCCACCCTACGGGTTTATATGGGCATCGGCGGTTGTATCGCGGGCGCTATCCCCTCCCCTGTCCTCCCCCGCCGCGCTTCGCTACGGGGGAGGGGGTAGTTCGGCGGCAGGAATGCTGGCGGTTAGCTGTATTTCCGCCGGCGGCGCCAGGCGAGGAGCAGGCCGGTAATGGGTGGCAAGAGTGGCAGGGCGACGATGAGGGTGATGGCGAGCGGCAGTTGTTCGCTTTCGGGCAGGGTGAGGTATTGGTCTTTGAGTTTGGGCTGGGCGATGTTGCCGTGTGCCTTGTCCGGCAGCAGGCGGGCAAAGAGGTTCTGCACGAGGGTGCTGTTGCCGCCGATGTTGAGGTAGCTGTCCTGAAATATGTCGCTGTCGCCGAGGATGATGATGCGCTGTGGTTTGCCCTGGTAGTCGCGCTCCAGCAGCCAGCCGAGGGCGAGCGGCCCTTTGGCTTCTTCGGCATCGGGCAGGACGGCGGCAGCGTCCGGGGTGTGTTCTGCCCAGCTTTGGTTGTTCGTCCACAGGAGCGCGGTGCGCTTCCAGTCGCTGGTCGGCGGGTGATCGGGGTCTTCGGCGATGGCGACGGCGGTCGGCAGCAGCGGTGCCTGGCTGATGCCGTCGCTGACGCGGTCGTCGCCGAGGGTGTCGATGATGAGCATTTGCGGGTCGTTCAGGCCGTAGTTTTTCGCGCCGGGGTCGATGATGCTGCCTTCTACCAGTTTCAGGCCGGTGAGGGTGGCGAGCCACGGCGGCAGGTAGGGGTGGCGGGTGTCGGTGGTGTAGAGCAGGTTACCGCCGCGCGCGAGGTAGGTTTGTAGCGCGCTGCCGTGGTCTTGCGGGATGGTTTCGGGGTCGGCGATGACGAGCACATTGACGCTGCGCGGGATGTCGCGCGTGCGGTTTTGGTCCTGGTCGCCGACGGTGGTTTTGGCGTTTTGGATGCGCTCGTAGGCGGCGCGCCAGTTGCCGCTCGTGTCCTGCCGCCAGGCGCGTTCGCCGTGGCCTTGCAGGTGCAGGATTTGGCTGTCGCTGCTTTCGCCGAGGTTGAGTAGTGCGGTGGCGAGGCTTTGCGGGCTGGCGATGTCGATGCGTTCGCCGTGCGTGCCGTCTGTCAGGTAGAGCTGGCCTTCGCGGGTGATGTCGCGCTCCTGCACGCGCAGCGGGTCGCTGTCGGGGTTGATAAACTCCAAATGCAAGCGCGGTTGCAGTTGTTTGTAGGGGGCGACGAGGTCGGCGAATCCCCGCCGCTGGCGCGGGTTGTTGCGGACGTAGGCTTCGAGGGTGATGTCGCCTTTGAGGTCGCGTATCGCCTGTTTTTGCGCTTCGCTGAGTTGCAGCAGCGGCTGGTCGCGCAGGATGAGGGCGCGGTTGTCGTGCAGGCTCCACCAGGCGCAGGCGATGAGGGTGGCGGCGATGAGCGGCAGCAGCGCGGTGTAATATAGTGTCTGTTTTTTCATGCGGCTATTTTAGCGGGGGTTTTGCGGTGATTGAGCGTTTTTGTGAGGCGATGGAGCTGGAGGCGGGGCTGGCGGCGGCGTCGGTGGCGTCGTACCGCCGCGATTTGCAATTGGCGCAGCGGCTGTGCGACAAGCCGGTCGAAGGGTTTGCGACGGCGGATGTGCAGGCGGTGCTGGCACAAATGCTGGATTTGCAGCGCAAACCGTCGTCGTTGGCGCGGATGCGGGCAT
Source organism: Cardiobacterium sp. (assembly GCF_057314735.1). Taxonomy (NCBI): domain Bacteria; kingdom Pseudomonadati; phylum Pseudomonadota; class Gammaproteobacteria; order Cardiobacteriales; family Cardiobacteriaceae; genus Cardiobacterium; species Cardiobacterium sp. The sequence continues at coordinate 99,194 of NZ_DBHKZK010000029.1, read as the reverse complement.
CACTACGCCGTTTTTTTGGCTGGATGGTGGAGGAGCGGCTGCGTGCGGATGATCCGTCGGCGCTGCTGGAGGCGGTGCGGCAGGAGAAGCGCCTGCCGCGCGGGTTGTCCGAGGCGGATGTGGAGCGGCTGCTCGCCGCGCCGCTGACGGATTCGGCGGAAGGGTTGCGCGATGCGGCGATGCTGGAGCTGCTGTATGCCTGCGGACTGCGGGTGAGCGAGCTGGTCGGTTTGCCGCTGTCGGCGGTGTTTTTGCAGGAGGGGATTTTGCGGGTACGCGGCAAGGGCGACAAGGAGCGGCTGGTGCCGATGGGCGAGCAGGCGGCGGAGATGGTCGCACGTTATTGTCGTGAGGCGCGCCCGGTGCTGCTGGGCAAACGGGTGAGCGATGTGCTGTTTGTCAGCGCACGCGGCGGGGCGATGAGCCGCCGCGCGTTTTGGCAGTTGATTCATGATTATGCGATTGCCGTCGGTATTACTGCGCCGGTGTCGCCGCACACATTGCGTCATGCGTTTGCCACGCATCTGGTCAATCACGGCGCGGATTTGCGCGTGGTGCAATTGTTGCTCGGTCACAGCAGTCTTTCGACGACACAGATTTATACGCACGTCGCCGAGGCGCGGCTGGCGAAGGTGTTTGCCGCGCATCATCCGCGTGCATGACGTTACGGTAATAACCGCGCATCGTCATGATACGGCTGTGCTGTTGTCGGTATGATACAAGTCTGTTTTTCCCCCGGATGCCGTTGATTCCCATGCGAACCCTGCCCTGTCTGCTCATCGCCGCGACCACCCTCGCGCACGCCGCCTCGCCCAACATGGAGCTGGCGAAATCGGTCTTCGACCCGCGGGTGATGAGCAATGCGGAGGAATCGCCGATTCCCGGACTGTACCAGTTCGCGCAGGGGACGGAGGTGTTCTACATCAGCGCCGATGGCCGCTATGTGATGCAGGGCGAGATGATTGACCTGCAAACGCAGAGCAATGTCACCGAAGTCTTCCGCGCCTCCGAACGGGTCAAGGCGCTGGCGCAGGTTGACCCGAAAACGATGATTAGTGTCTCGCCCACCACGCCGCAGCATCAGGTGAGCGTGTTCATCGACGTGGACTGCCCCTATTGCCGCGTCATGCAACAAAACATCCTTGAATACACCCAGCGCGGCATCGCTATCCGCTACCTCGCCTTCCCGCGCAGCGGCCCCGAATCCGTCGCGGCGCTGCGGATGTCGCAAGTGTGGTGTTCGCCCGACCGCCTCACCGCGCTCCTGCTCGCCGAAACTGACCAGCCGCTGCCCAACTCGCGTGGCGACTGCACCAACATCATCCGCGAACACTTCGCCACCGGCCTGCAAATCGGCATCGCCAGCACGCCGTCGGTCATTCTCGAAGATGGCACGCTGATTTCCGGCTTCGTCGCCCCTGCCAACCTCGAAGCCATATTGAGCCAGCATCCGCCGCGTCCCGCCCAAAAGGAGCTGCGCAGTCCGGTACGCCGTCCGCCTCCCCCGCCGCCGCCCGAACCGCCGCTGTTGCCGCAGCCCGCGCTGGCCATCGCCCTGATGAGCGCCCTCAAGGTACAAACTGCCACCGCCGACGGCAACGACCCGCAACAAAAGCTGGAAAAAGAAGCCGCTGCGGGCAGCGCCGACGCCGCCTTCAAACTGGGACGGCGTTACGACGAAGGCGAAGGCGTCGCCCAAGATGCCGCCAAGGCGGAACTCTACTACCGCCAAGCGCTGCAACAATGGCAAAAAGACGCGGCGGCGGGCAATGCCGAAGCGCAATATCAACTGGGGGTAATGTACCGCGAAGGGCTGGGCGTCATCGCCGACAGTGTTCAGGCGCGCGCCTGGTTTGAAAAAGCGGCAATGCAGGGCGACGAGGCGGCCAAAGCGGCACTGGAATAAGGTGATGGACGCGCAGGAAACGGCTCGCAACGGGCCGTTTTTTCATGGGCGCACGGTCGTTGGCGTGTGGCGCGAAAACCCTTATGATGCGCGGCGCGACAGGGCGAACTGCGGCATCCGTCCCGCGTCCAACAGACGGCAATTCTTTCAGGTGTGGCATGGCAGGCATTGAAATCAACAAAACCGGCAAGATTATCCAGGGCGATTACTTCGGCTGGCATATCAGAATTTTGAACGACAAGGACTATACCGGCGGATTTCTCGTGCTGCTCACCTCGCCCTTCAACCCGGAAGACCATTACGACCACTGGGCAAGCGACGCGCGCGAGCTGAAAACGTTTATGGCGCAGCACGACTGGGTTATCGACTGGGATGCCGATATTGCCTCAAGCCATTGAGATGACCGCATAAAAAACCGCCCCGGAGGGCAGTTTTTTGTGGCGGGGATGACGCACGGGGATGTCAGTCTCCTTCATGCGATGGCGGTAATTCCTCCACCGGCTTTTGCGGGCTCGCTTTCTCTGACTTGCCGCTTACAAATATTCCCGCGATGGCGGCAATCATGCCCAATACCGTAACCGCGCCGAGGTAGTACCCTTTTGAATGAATACGCCTGCCAGAAACATGAATGCTGCAGTGATTATCAGCGCATAGATTTGTCCGTGTCGCCGCAGACGGTATTCCTTGTCAATCACCGCCTTTTGCGCGGCAAGCCGCGCTTCCTGCTCCCGCTCTGCCATAGCCAAAATGCGTTCTGCTGCGCCAGGCAGAATTTCGTTATAGCGACCAAATTCGGCAGACGGTGGCAAAGGACCCTCGTAGCTGACCATCTGCCGTCGCGCTTCAATAGACTTCCTTCCAAACCATAACTTGCACGGCAACCCGACAAAATTCCAAACCTGCCGAGCTGTTGTCTGCTGCCCCCACCCTAACCCTCCCCCACAGGGGGAGGGAACTCATTGGCTGCAAAAATAGCAATAGTTTCATAATTATCCATATGCGATATGACAGCTGTTATTTGAATCTGCCGCAGAACGGCTCCCTCCCCCGTGGGGGAGGGCTGGGGTGGGGGCAGGGATACAAATTCCAAAAAACGTATGCCTTTGCCTGGTTTGGAAAGATGTCTAATGGTTACGATGTCCTTGATCGCTTCCCGTTCTTCAGGCAGCAATACGCGGGTGCGTCCCGCTCTCTGTTCGCTTGCGGGTCGCTGTGCACTCATGCTTCCTCGCATTTCATTGCGTGAGCAAGATCGCGCCCGATGTTATGCCAGTCGCGTGCCAGATTGCGCGTGTCATTACCCGCATCAAAATTGCGCGGCGTCATGTGCGGCGCGATATCAAAAATGGACGCAGCGCCTTCAAGGATGGCGCGGCGTTGTTCCTGAAAGGTTTTTGTTTTTGCCATGGGTGATACCTCCATGCGCCGTATTTTAGGCGATGCGGAGCGTGATGCGAACGGAAAAACCGCCCCGGAGGACGGTTTTTTGTGGCGGGAAAGGCGGGGGTTTACCAGCCCTTGACGGCGGCACCCTTGAAGACTTTTTCCGCCGCGTCTTCCACTTCTTTGCTGTGGTAGGCATCGACGAATTTTTTCACTTCGTCCTTGTCCTTGTCCGCTTCGCGCACGACGATGATGTTCACATACGGTGAATCCGGGTCTTCGAGAATCAGCGCGTCGCGCTTCGGCAGCAGGTCGGCGTTGATGGCGTAGTTGGAGTTGATGAAGGCGAGGTCAACATCCGGCAGGCTGTTCGGCACGAGCGAGGCATCGACTTCGCTGAATTTGTAGTTGTGCGGGTTTTCGGCGATGTCCAGCACGGTGGATTCGAGGTTTTTGCTGTCTTTCAGCTTGATGAGGCCTTGTTTTTCGAGAAGGATGAGGCTTCTGCCTTCGTTAGAGGGGTCGCCCGGCAGGCCGATGGTCGCGCCGTCTTTCAGCTCTTTGATGTCCTTGATTTTTTTGCTGTAAGCACCGATGGGGTAAACGAAGGTGTTACCAACCGGCACGAGTTTGAGGCCACGGTCTTTGACCATGACGTCCAGATAGGGTTTGTGCTGGAAGGCGTTGGCGTCAATGGAGCCGTCGGCAAGGGCAACGTTCGGCGCGACGTAGTCGTCAAATTCGACGATTTCGACGTCCAGGTTGTGTTTTTCTTTGGCGACTTTGGCAGCGGCTTTGACGAGGTCGGCTTCTTGGCCGCTCATTGAGCCGACTTTGAAGGGCGCGGCCTGGGCGGCAAGGGCGAAGCTGGCGATGAGGGCAGCGAGGGTCAGTTTTTTCATGGTTTCTCCGGGTTTGTGGATGGATGGGGTTAAACCTTGGTTTGGCTTTGCCTGGAAATCCCCCTCCCCTGCAGGGCTCAGCCCGCAGCGGGCGGGATCCCACGCAAAATGCGGACGCATTTTGCGTGGGGCCCGGGGGAGGGCTGGGGAGGGGGTGAGCGATGCTGTTCATGAACAGGGACAGGCTTTTTATATTTGCTGCCCCCACCCCGACCCTCCCCCACGGGGGAGGGGGTTGGTTTAGCGATGGTCAAAGCGTTTGGCGAGAGCGTCGCCAAGCCACTGGATGAGCTGCACGAGGACGACGATGGTGCAGACGGTGTAGAGCATGATGTCCGGGCGGTAGCGCTGGTAGCCGTAGGCGTAGGCGACTTTGCCGAGGCCGCCCGCGCCGAGCGAGCCGGCGATGGCTGAGTAGCCGATGAGGGCAATCAGGGTGATGGTGAGCGCGTTGGTCAGCCCCGGCAGCGCTTCCGGCAGCAGCACTTTGCGCACGATTTGCACCGGGCTGGCGCCCATCGCCTGCGCCGCTTCGACGAGGCCGCCGGGGACTTCGTTCAGCATATTTTCCACCATGCGCGCGATGAAGGGCGCGGCGGAGAGGGTGAGCGGCACGATGGCGGCGGTGTTGCCGATGGAAACGCCAACGATGGCGCGGGTAAAGGGGATTATCCACAGCGCGAGGATGAGGTAGGGAATGGAGCGGCCAATATTCACCACGATGCCGAGCGGGTAATAGACATACGGGTTGGCGAGAAAGCGGCCGCGACGGGTGGCGTAGAGGATGACGCCGAGCGGCACGCCGAGCAGGGTGGCAAACGCGGTCGCGGTCAGCGTCATGTAGAGGGTTTCAAAGGTGCTGCTGACGAGCAGGTAGGGGATGTCGCCGATGAGGGCGTGCAGCCAGGTGGTGAAGGATTCCCACCATCCGCTGATGGCATGCCAGAGTTTGAGGAGGTTATTCAACATAGCCGAGGATTTCCGTGCTGACGGGTTGGGTGGTGAGATAGGCAAGTGCATCGCGGGTCTGCCCCGGTTCACCGATGATTTCGGCGACGAGCAGGCCGTGACGGGTGCTGCTGCCGATGTGTTCGATTTTGGCCTGGATGATGCTGATGTTGACGTCGAAGCGTTTGGTCAGCGAGGAGAGGACGGGTTCGTCGATGTGGTGGCCGAGGAAGCCGATTTTGACGACGGGGTGCATGCCGGCGGGTTTGAGGCGCCTCTGGTAGTCCTCCGGCAGGTCGAAGCGCTGGGTTTGCGCAACGAATTGTTTGCCAAGCGCCGAGGCGGGCGCAGTGAAGAAGGTGCTGACGTCGGCGGTTTCAACCAGTTGTCCGCCATCAATAAGGGCGACTTTGTCGCAGATGTGTTTAACGACTTCCATTTCGTGGGTAATCATCAGGATGGTCAGCCCCAGTTTTTCGTTGATGTTTTTCAACAGGTTAAGGATGTCTTCGGTGGTTTTCGGGTCGAGCGCCGAGGTCGCTTCGTCCGAAAGCAGCACCTGCGGCCCGGCGGCCAGGGCGCGGGCGATGGCAACGCGCTGTTTTTGCCCGCCAGAGAGTTGTGCCGGGTAGTGGCTTGCCTTGTCTTCAAGGCCAGTCAGTGCGAGCAGCGGCAGTACTTTGCTGGCAATGTTTTTTTTGTTGGCACCGACCAGTTCCAGCGGCAGGGCGATGTTGTCGTACACCGTGCGGCTTGAAAGCAGGTTGAAGTGCTGGAATATCATGCCGATTTTGTGGCGCGCCTTGAGGAGTTCGGCAGGCGGCATTGCGGTCAGCTCTTGCCCGGCGACGATGACACGGCCACTGTCCGGGCGTTCCAAGAGATTGACGCAGCGGATGAGGGTGCTTTTGCCCGCGCCGCTTTGCCCGACGACGCCGTAGATTTCGCCGGGGGCGACGTGCAGCGAAACGCCGTTGAGCGCGTGGATGTCGCGCCCTTTGTGCTGGTAGGTTTTTTGCAGGTTTTCGAGGGTAATCATGGGGTGTCCTTTGCAGGCGGGCGATTATAGCCGCCCGCCACGGCGCGGGATATGAAAGGTTTGCATCAGGGAATAACGGCTGGTTATCGGGCGACGTTTATAGCCATCCTGCCCCCATACACAGGAGGCGGAGCGGTGGTATGGCGCGCGTTAAATCAGGCTCTTGCTGTAGTAATTGAGTTCGGTCTGCTGCCGCCAGCCCTGTTTCGGCCAGTAGGCGTTGCCGACGGCGTTGTCGCTGAGGACGAGCAGGCGCATTTTCGTGATGCCACGGGCGCGCAGGCGCTCTTCGCTGCGCGTGAGCAGTTGGCGGGCGATGCCCCGTCCGCGCCAGTGTTCAGCGACGGCGAGGTGGTAGAGGGTGGCGCGGCGGCCATCTTCGCCGCAAAGCAAGGTGGCGATGATTTCGCCGTCGGCAAGGGCGACGTCGCTCAAGCCCGGATTGCGTTCCAAAAAGGCGGCGAGTGCGGCGGGTTCGTCGGCAGCGTCGAGGAAAACGCCGGGGATGGCGCGCCACAGCGCCAAAGCGGCGGAGATGTCCGCCGCCGTCATCGTGCGGTAGGTAATGTCAGCCACGGAGCACCCGCGCCAGTTCGTCGCGGCTGATGGGACCGTAGGGCGCGTGCCGCGTTTTCGCCGCCAGCTCCATGCGGTAGCGGACGAAGTCGGCTTCGTTGTCAATCATAAGAAAGGGGTTGCCCGCGAGCTGTTCGCCGAGGGTGGTGCTTTCGGCAATGCCGTAGTTGTGGCCGACGTGCAGGCGGGTGGCGGCAGGCAGGGTCTTCAGCTTTTGCAGGCTGCGGTAGAGGGCATGCGGGTCGCTGCCTTTGAGGTCGGCGCGGCCGCAGCCGTAAATAAAGAGGGTGTCGCCGGTGATGAGGTCGCCGCCGAGGTGGTAGCAGCAACTGCCGGGGGTGTGGCCGGGGGTCATGATGACGCCGATGCTGCTGCCGCCGAAGCTGATTTCGTCGCCATCATTAACGAGTACTGCGTCTTCGGGGCAATCCGGCCAGTGCGGCTGCTCGGCTTCGCTGATAAAGAGCGTGATGCGCTCGCCGTAGAGTTCGCGCACCGCGTTCACATGGTCGTGGTGGCTGTGGGTGATGAGGATGCCGGTGAGCATCAGCCCTTCTTCGGCCAGCACTTCGCGGATGCCTTCGGCGTCCCAGGCGGGATCGACGACCATCGCCTCGCCCGTGTGGCGGTCGGCGAGGATGTGGATGAAGTTGTCGTGGTCTTCGGCGATGAGGGTGAGGATTTCGTGTGCCATGCGGGTTCTCGGTGTCGGGTTTTCAAAAGGAAGGGGGGGGGGGGTTTGGTGATGTCCTCACGGATGACTGGTTTGCATCGACGGTAATATCGCGGGCGCTACCCCCACCCCTGCCCTCCCCCGCTGCGGGCTTCGCCCTGCAGGGGAGGGAGCGCCCCGCCGCCGTTTTTCGGAATGCCAAACGGGTCAGTGAATTTTCATCAGGCGTTCTTTTTGTCGCGCCCAGTCGCGGTCTTTTTCGCTGGCGCGTTTGTCGAAGGCTTTTTTGCCCTTGGCGATGGCGAGGTTTACTTTAACGTAGCCGTTTTTCCAGTAGAGGTTCACCGGCACCAGGGTGTAGCCGTCGCGCTCGGCAGCGCCGATTAATTTGCTGATTTCATTGCGATGCAGCAGCAGTTTGCGCGTGCGCGAAGGGTCGGCGATGACGTGGGTCGAGGCGGCTGGTAGCGGCGTGATGTAGGCGCCGAAAAGAAAAACCTCGCCGCTTTTGACGAGGATGTGGCTTTCTTTGATTTGGATGCGCCCGGCACGTAGGGCTTTCACCTCCCAACCTTCCAGCGCGATGCCTGCTTCAAAATGCTCTTCCAGGAAGTAATCGTGGAAGGCTTTGCGGTTGGTAATGATGTTGTTGTCCTGTTCTTTGCTTTTCTTGCTCATGGGGTAAAATGCCGCCAAATTCCTGAAAGGACGCCTATTGTGCCACAAATCCGCAAGTCGAAAAAATTGCCCTGGACGCCGTCGCAGATGTTTGATTTGGTCGCCGACGTCGAGAAATATCCGCAATTTTTGCCGTGGTGTGCTAACGGCAAATTGGTCAGCCGCAACGAGCACGAACTGGTTGGCACCATCACCGCACAAAAAGGCGCGTTTCACAAATCCTTCACCACCCGCAACCGCTTCGATTACCCGCACTGGATGGACATCGCCCTGGTCGAAGGGCCGTTTCGCCACCTGCGCGGCCGCTGGGAATTTGTAGCAACCGACGACGGCGGCTGCGAAGTGCGCTACAGCATGGATTTTGAAGTGCCGCTCTTGCTCGCGCCCATCCTTGGCGGGCTGATGAACCACATGAGCAACACCATGGTCGATGCCTTTGCCCGCCGCGCCGCACAGGTTTACGGGGTATAACATGCTGAAGAAACCGCTGCTGCTTGCGGCGCTTTTTATTTTGACCAACGCCCTTTATTTGTGGATGGCAAGCCGCACGCTCCCAACTTTGCAGGTCTTCGCTGGCGGTCTGCCGCCGCTCGATATGCTGCCCTTCGGTTATGCGCCAGACTATCCGGCGCGCCTTTTTGCCGCGTTGGGTGAGGCGGGGCGCGATTACTACCGCGTGCCCCAGCTCGTCCTCGACAGCCTCTACCCGCTGCTTTTTGCCCTGACCTACGCCAATCTGCTCGCTGTCCTGCTGCGCAAGAACTTCCGCCCGCAGCGCTGGTTTGCCCTGCTATGCGCCTTGCCCGTTTGCAGCGCCGTCTGCGATTGGCTGGAAAATGCGGCGACGTTCACCATGCTGCGCCAATACCCAGACATCTCCCCCGCACTGGCGGGCGCGGGCAGTATCCTCGGCACACTCAAAACGCTGACCGGCTTTCTCAGCCTGACCAGCCTGCTGGTGCTGGTTCTGCTTTGGCTGTGGCGCTATTACCAAGTGCGGCGGGGCTAACGATGACAACCATCCGCGTTGAAATCGCCTACGCCGAGCCGGAACGGCAGAAAATCATTACCCTCACTATGAACGAAGGCGCGACGCTCAAGCAAGCGGTGGAGCGCTCCGGCATGGTGCGCTTTTTCCCGCATCTGGATTTGCAAAAAGCGACTTTCGGCGTCTTCAGCCTGCCGCGTCCGCTGGATTACGTGCTGCGCGATGGCGACCGCGTTGAAATCTACCGCCCGCTCATCGCCGACCCGAAAGAAATGCGCCGCCAGCGAGCAAGGCAGCGCTAAATTAAAGAACAAGGAATCCGCATGGAAAACCGGCAACAGCATTGGAGTAACGCGCTAAAACTTCTTGCCTTCATTTTATGGTTCATCTCCCTTTCGCTGCCGGGATTCCTCACGTCACACGCGGATTCCTGGGGCAACTGGACCGGCTGGATCTTGCTCTCGGTAATGCCATTCGCTTTCTTGCAACCCGCATCCTGCTGGGCGCTTTATTCCAATATCTTCTTTTGGGTGGCATTGCTGCGCAAAGATGGCATCATTTCATTGGGCATTATGTGGCTAATGACGGCGACCATTATTTTTCATACCACGATATTGGTTAGTGAAATGCCCAAATTCGACCCCGTTCTTTCCTGGGGATGGGGTGCCGTCTTGTGGTTGCTTTCCTATATTGTGCTGACCCTTGCCCGGGCGGTACGTCATCATTCCGACCCTGCCCTGTTCCTGTGTATTGCCGGATTTTTCTGTAGCCTTGCCATTACCCTGCTGATTGGTCTGAATATCTACCAATACCGGATTATGAATGATGAAGAAAGGGAGCACCTGCTTCCGCCCAGCATGGCATTTACGACCCAAACCATTTCCGGCATTGAGATTCAGCCCGTCCCGGAAGATTTCCGCCTGCCAGCGGATGCCAATATTATCGTTGAGAACGCCATTCCTGATTTGAAACTCCTGCGCTATACCAGCCTGAAAGACACCGACAAACCCTTCCCCGGTGCAAAACCCGGCTACTACTATGGCATCCTCAATCCATACGATTATCCCGTGATCATCGCCCGCCCCGGCAACGTAGCGGATTACCGTTACCAGATTGTGCCTGACCCCCCGCAGCGCTTTCACATCACCCTGCGCCGTGGCAATGGCGATCCCGTTTGGCAGCAGGAATTTCGTACCGATTCCTCACGTGGCATCTATCCCCCTCTCCCGGAAAAAATCTGGCGGCGTGATTTCCCCTTCTACAAAGAAGAAACCTATAAAGAAGAAAGTGATATTACCCTGCGCGCTTGTCCGTTACCGCAAGGCGGCAAACATATCCGCCTGCATGACATGGAACTTATCCTCGAAAAAGGGGAATTTCTTTCCCAGGCTTTCTGCAATGAAAAATATACCCTGATACTTTTTATGGCTGAGGCAAAAAGACGTAGCGGAAGCCTGTATATAGCTGCCTATCTTCTGAATCAGCGTGGGGATATTATTCAGGGTTATGATTCAATTACAGACTGGCCAAACGATGTATTGCTGGAATCTGCCACATTATCCGGCAACGGGTACGACCTTTATCTGAAAGCGGAAAAAGAGGAAACCCAGCTGCTGGACGATTCATCCTCCCTGCGAACTTATCGGGAAACCGCCAACACCCATATGTTGCAACAGCAACCTTAGAACCTGTTCAAAATCCCGTGACGGTCGGGATGTGCGCGGGATTGGGCGGTCTGCGGCGTTGCAAAACTTGGCAAGGTAGCCCACATTGCCTGCGTTTTGCGCCTTGCATCCTATCCCAACCCGCATCACTCCCACCTCGCCCCGGAATCTTGAACAGGTTCTTAAACGGAAATTACCATGCCCCGCCACGCTCTGACCCTCTGCGCCACCGCGCTCGCCACCCTCATCTGGGGTTCCAGCTACTACGTCGCCACCGAATACCTGCCGCCCGACCGCCCGCTCACCGCCGCGCTCATCCGCTGCCTGCCCGCCGGATTGCTGCTGCTGTTGTGGACGCGCGAATGGCCGCGCCGCGCCGTCATGCCGCGCCTCGTCACCATCGGCGTGCTCAACATTGCCTTCTTCCAGACCATGCTCTTTGTCTCCGCCTACCGCCTGCCGGGCGGACTCGCCGCCATCCTCAATTCCACGCAAACGCTGCTGGTGCTGGCGCTGATGGCACTGGCGGGAATGCGTCCGCCCAAAGCGGCCTGGCTGGCGGCTGCGCTCGGCGTCGCCGGTATCGTGCTGCTGGTCGCCAGCCCGCAAAACCGCTACGACCCGCTCGGCATCGCCGCCGCACTGGCGGGCGCGTGCGCGATGGCGGCGGGTATCTTCCTCACCAAACGCTGGCAGATGCACCTCTCCGTGCTGGCGCTGACCGGCTGGCAACTGACCATCGGCGGCCTTTGCCTGCTGCCGCTGGCACTCGCCGGTGAGCCGCCGCTGCCCGCACTTACCGCACGCAACATCGGCGGCTACGCCTACCTGTGCCTCTGCGGCACGCTGCTCGCCTACGTCCTCTTTTTCCGCGGCATCCGCTGGCTCTCGCCCGCGACCGTCTCCTCGCTTGGCCTGCTCAGCCCGGTCTGCGCCTTCGCCCTCGGCTGGCTGCTGCTCGACCAGCGCCTTGGCCTGCGCGCGCTGACCGGCTTCGTGCTGGTGCTCGCCTCCATCTACGGCGTGCAACGGGCGATGATGCACAAGGCGGAGTGAAGGCCGCTCTACATACCCGACCACATTCGCCATGCCCCGTTTTTTCCTCCTGCCTGAGCATACTTTTGACCTGTCCCGCCGCGACTGGGCGGGCAACGAACAGCACCTGATTGACCTGAGTGTGCAACGCCGGGGCGGCGTCGCCCTGGTGCATTGTGGGCGCGACGGCATCGTTGTACCGCGCAGTTACCGCAGCAAGCCGGGTTTTACTGCCGCCTGCACCGCACTGGCCGCCGATGGGCTACCGGTACACGTCCGCCTGAGCGGTGGCGGCGTGGTGCCGCAGTCGCCCGACACCGTCAATCTCTATCTCGCCTACCCTGTCGCCACCGCCTATCCGGTGGCTGCTGCCGAGCGTCATTACCGCCACCTTTGCGCGCTGTTGCAAAAGCTGTTCGCCACTTTCGCCATTGCAACGGATTATCAGGCGGTGCATGGCTCCTTCTGCGATGGCCGTTTCAACCTCGCCGTTGGCGGGCGCAAAATCGCCGGTACGGCGCAGTTCTGGCAACGCCGGGGCGGGGCGCAACTGCATACCGCGCTGGTATCAGCGGTGATTATCGCCGCCGCCGCGCCGGTGCTGACCGCCCGCGCCAACCGCTTTGAGGCAGCGCTGGGCAGCACGCAACGCTATCTACCGGAGCGTACGGTCGCCGTTGCCGACCTTGCGCCGGTCAGCGCTCACGAGGTCGCTGAAGCGTTGGCAGCGTTGGTGAGCGCACCGGGAATGGTTTGACGACCGCTTCTGGCGCATAAAAAACCGGGCAACGCCCGGTTTTTTTGTATAGCCATCCACCGAAAGCCTCATACGGTGTTGCGTCGCCTGACCGGGCACCCTAAAAAATGGCGGAGCCATTTTTTAGGGAAACCCGCGCCGTACAAAAGCGTACTGTCTTCGGCGACGCGCCTTGTCTGAAACTTTCGGTGGATGGCTATAAACAGCGCTAGATCAGGCGGCGGCGGAAGTAGGTGATGACGATTTCGGCGATGACGACGACGGCGAAGATGGTCAGCAGGATGACGGCGACGCGATCCCATTCAAAGAGTTCAATCGCCGATTGCATGATCATGCCGATGCCGCCGGCGCCGACCAGGCCGAGGACGGAGGATTCGCGCACGTTGATGTCCCAGCGCAGCAGCATGATCGACCAGAAGGCCGGTTTGACGGCTGGCCAGTAGCCGTAGAGGATTTGGCTGCTCTGCGTCGCGCCCGCCGCTTTCAGCGCTTCGATGCTGCCGCGCGGCACTTCTTCCAGCGCTTCGCCGAGCAGTTTGCCGATGAAGCCGACGGAGCGGCAGGCGATGGCGACGGTACCCGCCAACGCGCCGGGGCCAAAGATGGCGATGAAGAGCAGCGCCCAGACGAGCGAGTTGACGGAGCGGCTGGCGACGAGCAGCGTTTTGGCGAGGAAGTTGAGGGCGCGGTTGGGTGTCAGGTTGTGCGCAGCGAGGATGGATAGCGGCAGCGCGGCGACGAGGGCGAACAGGGTGCCAAGGGTGGCGATGTGGAAGGTTTCCAGCAGCGCCGCGTGGACTTCGAGGCGGTAGTAGGCGTAGTCGGGCGGGTACATCCGCTGCACCATGTCCAGCATTTGTTCCGGCGCGTCCCAGAGAAATTCCCAGATGACGTTGATGTGTTGCAGCGACAGCGCGACGGCGATGCCGATGCCCAGCCAGAAGGCGGTGCGGATGAGTTTTTCGGTGAGCGTGTGCCGTTGCCAAAGGCGTGCGGGGTGTGCCGCGGTGTTTGCGTCAGACATTGAAGATCCGTTTGACCGCGTTGGCAGCCAGTTCGCCGAGGAGGACGACGGCGATGATGGTGATCAGGATGGCGAGGACGAAGTCGTATTCGAAGCGCTGGAAGGCGGCGAAGAGGGTGCCGCCGATGCCGCCCGCGCCGACGATGCCGACCATGGTGGAGTTGCGCAGGTTGGCGTCCAACTGGTAGGTGCAGAAGCCGACGAGGCGCGCCATGACTTGCGGCAGAACGCCGTAGGTGACGACGGAGATGAAGGGGGCGCCGGTGGCGCGCACGGCTTCGATTTGTTTCATCGAGATTTCTTCGATGGTTTCTGTGAACAGTTTGCCAACGAAGCCGATGGAGGCGACGATGAGCGCGAGGATGCCCGCCAGCGGGCCGAAGCCGACCGCCTTGATGAAGATGATGGCGATGATGACCGGGTTGAAGGCGCGGCAGAAGGTGACGATGAAGCGCGCCGGCCAGGTGACCCAGGCGGGCATGAGGTTGCGCGCGCCGAGGATGGCGATGGGCAGGGAGAACAGTACGCCGAAGAAGGTCGCGAGCACGGCGATTTGCAGGCTTTCCACCAGGCCGGTGAGCAGTTGCGGCCAGTCTTTGAAGTTCGGCGGGAACATCCGCGCGAGGAAGCGGGCGCCGTTGTCGATGCCCTTGAGGAAGCGTTCGGCGGAGAAGTAGAGCTGGCCGAGGGCATAGAGGCTGTAGGCGATGAGCGCGAGCGCCAGCAGTTGCGCCCCCAAGGAGGCGCGGAAGGGGCGGACGCTGGCGGGGAGCGGCGGGGTGGTCGGGGCGTTCATTGCAACCAGTCCTTGCCGCCGTAAATGGTATTCAGGTCGGCATCAGTCAAGGCGTCAGGCGCGCCGTCGAAGACGACTTTGCCGCCGTTCATGCCGATGATGCGGTCGGCATAGCGGCGCGCGAGGCCGACGTCGTGGATGTTGACCAGCACCGGGATGTGGTGGTCGATGCCTTGCGATTTCAGCAGCTCCATGATTTCCACCGAGGTTTTCGGGTCAAGCGAGGAGGTCGGCTCGTCTGCCAAGAGGATTTCCGGGCGCTGCATCAGGGCGCGGGCGATGCCCACCCGCTGCCGTTGCCCGCCGGAGAGGCTGTCGGCGCGCTGGTTGGCAAAGTCGGCAAGGCCAACGATGTTGAGCAGACGCCAGGCGTAGGCGATGTCGGCGGCGGGGAAGCGGCGCAACCAGGCGTTTAGCGGCGAAACGTAGCCCAGTCGCCCGGTCAGCAGGTTTTCCATGACGCTCAGGCGCTCGACCAGATTGTATTCCTGAAACACCATGCCGATGCGCCGCCGCGCCTCGCGCAGCGCCCGCCCCTTGATGCGGGAAAGCTCTTCCCCCTTGAAGAGAATCGAGCCGTCGCTGGGGTCAATCAGGCGGTTGATGATGCGGATGAGCGTCGATTTGCCCGTCCCGGAAGGGCCGATAATCGCCGTCAGGCCGCTGTCGGCAAAGCTCAGGTCAATGCCTTTGAGTACCGGCGCACCGGGCTTGTAGGCCTTGGTCAGGCCGCTGATTTGCAAAATGGCGCTCATGATTGTCTCCGCCTGTTCATCAAGCCTATTTCTTCTTCGCGTTTTCGGCCTCATAGCCGCTGCGGTTCAAACTTTGCCCGGCGGCGGTCGCAACCTTGCGCACCAGCTCCCAGTCTTTCTGGTAATTGGCGGGGAGGAAGCGGTCGCCACCCAGCCCTTTCGCCATTTCCGGCGGAATGCGGTAGTCGAAGAAACATTGCTTGATTTTGGCCACCAGTTCCGGGTTCAAATCATGCGCGTAGGCGTAGGAATCAGTCGGGAACATTTCGCTGGTATAGAGCGTCCTGAAATCATCGGCGCCGACCACACCGCGTTCAATCATGTGCTGCAACACATCGCTGGCGACGGGAGCCGCGTCGTAATCGCCTGATTTGACGCCAAGAATGGACTGGTCATGCTTGCCGGAATAGACCACCTTGTAATCCTTGTCGGGGGTAAGCCCCTGTTCGACAAAGAGCGCGCGCGGCGCGAGGTTGCCGGTGTTGGAAGACGGCGAGGTGTGCGCGACATTTTTGCCCTTCAGGTCGGCAAGCTGCTGGTAGGGGCTGTCTTTGCGCACAATCATATTGATGGAGACGCCTTCAGGGCCTTTTTCCGTGCCGCGAATGGCGAAGGGGACGGCACCGGCGATATTGACCGCGAAGTTGGTCGGGCCGGTCGAAAAAGCGGCGATGTGCAAGCGCCCGGAACGCATCGCCTCAATTTCCGCCGCGTTTGACTGCACCGCGAAAAACACCGTCTTGCGGCCAACGCATTGCGACAAATGCCCCATGAACGGCTGGAACAGCTTTTCATAAACGGTTGGGTCTTCCACCGGAGTGAAGGCGAAAACCAGCGTTTTCGGGTCGCGGAATTTCTTCGGGTCGGTTGGCGGATCGGCGACCATGTCATTGTCGGCGTCGCAATAAATCGCATCGAGATCGCCGCGGTGCGGGCAGGCGTCATCTGCCGCCAGCGCGGTACCGGCAAAAGCCAGCCCCGCCGACGCGAGCAGACCGAGACGGAACATCGGCATCACATTGTGCCTGGCATCAAATTGCATCATGAGCTCCATTATGGATGTGGGGAGAGGCAAACCTTCAGGACCAAAAGCTGTTGATTCCTGCAAGGGGATAACCGCCTGAGAAACAAACGGTAGCGTTGAAAGATGCGCATCCGGCAGTGCGACAATTCACACATTTCAACAATCTGAACCCATTATAATCCACAGATAACCGCAGAAAAAAGTGGGTAATCCACAGTTTTTTATAACGATACTCACAAATTTCTGTGCCAGCCGCCGAAATGCGCTGACGGGCGCAAAAAAAAAACCGGGCATTTGCCCGGTTGTTGCCATGCGCTTTACAGCACTACCGCCACGCAAAAACTGACATCAGCCACGCCGCTGGCATCGTCGTAGTGGTGATAACGTTCAAAACAGGGACGGTTGTCGATTTCCAGCCGCGCGGCGATGACCGCCGCTATGATTTCTTCCCAATACACGCGGTACTGCGCCGGATCGCTGACCGTACGGCGAATGACGGCGTAACTGCCGCCGGGCAGTCGCTGCTTTTCGATATCGTCGGCGGTTGGCGCGTCTTCCGGCACGATGAGGCAAATGTCGGTGCGGCATTTGTCGGCGGGCGTGATTTCCGGGCTGTCGAGGTAGATATAGAGACATTCGCCATCGGCCAAGCCGTGCGCGCCCGCCCATTGGTAGAGACGGTTGGTCGCAGCCTCATAGTTCTTGCCGTATTCGCCGACGACGCGGATGTAGGCGACGGTACATGGCGCGAGGGTGGTCGTTTGCATATCGCTGGTCATGGTTTGCTCCTGTGGGTTGATGACCGCGACAGTATCGCCCTGTGCCGGGCGGGCGGCGTGTCCCGTTTTGTGCAGCAGGTGTCCGATTTTGCTGTTTTGCAGGGTCGCGATATAGCTTGCGAGGTCGCGGCAGGCGCGCAGCTCGCTCGCGGTGATGCCGAAATGGGCGCGGAACGCCTTGGCCAGCGCCTGCGAGCTGGCGTAGCCGTGCTCAAGCGCGAGGGCAGTAATGTTAGCGTTGGCATCGTAAAAGAGCTGGCGTGCGATGTTTTCCAGACGCAGACGGCGCACGGTCGTAGCAGGCGTTTCGCCGACAACCGCTTTGTAGATGCGGTGGAAATGGTAAGGCGACAGCGCCGCCATGTCGGCAAGCGCGGTGAGGTCAAGCGGCTCGCGGTAATGCTGTTCAAGATGGCGGATGACCGGGCGTAGGCGCTTGGCGTAATCGGTGGGCATGGGCGGTTCGGGGAAGGCTCATCCCTGCAAATCGCGGTAGGTGATGATGAGCGGCGCGTGGTCGGAGAAGTTTTCGCCGGTGTAAACGCTGGCGCTTTCCACCTGCGCGGCGAGGTTGGCGCTGACAATCTGGTAGTCGATGCGCCAACCGACGTTGTTGGCGCGGGCATTGCCGCGCTGGCTCCACCAGGTGTATTGCTCCAGTTCGGGATGGACAAGGCGGAAGGCGTCGCGAAATTCACCCGCGAAAAGGTCGGTGAGCCACGCGCGCTCCTGCGGCAGGAAGCCGCTGTTTTTCAGATTGCCCTTCCAGTTTTTCAGGTCTTTTTCGGTGTGGGCGATGTTGATGTCGCCGCAGAGGATGAGGCGCTCGCCCGCCGCTGCCCGCGCGTTCAGCCACGGCGCCAGTTTCGCCATAAAGGCTTCTTTTTTGGCTTGACGCTCCTCGCCGCTGGTGCCGCTGTGCATATAAAGGCTAATGAGCGAAAAACCGGGGTAGCGCGCCTCCAGATAGCGGCCTTCGCTGTCGATTTCCGCCCAGCCGATGCCGTGCTGCACCGCCTGCGGCGGGTGTTTCAGGTACAAGGCGACGCCGCTGTAGCCCTTCTTTTCCGCGTCGTGATAGTGGTTGTGGGCAAAGGGAAAATAGGTGGCGTCGCCTTCCAGTTGCGGCAGTTGCGCCTTGGTTTCCTGGATGCAGACAGCGTCGGCGTCTTGCGCGTTGAGCCATTGGAAGAAGCCCTTGCGCGCGGCGGCACGGATGCCGTTGGCGTTGAATGTGATGATTTTGAACATTTTTTTCTAATCCTGGGATGCGTGGGGCGCGCAGTATATCAAGAGGCGTAATTGCCGATGTCGTGGGCGATAAAGTCCGCTAAAATTGCCCGCGCCCGCAAGGGCGTTTTTTGTTTAATTAAAGGAATGTTTTATGAAGAAATCCATACTGGCGGTTTTCGTTTCTGCCGCGGCACTCACCCTTTCTGCATGCGGGGGTGGCGGCGATGACGATACGCAACCGGTGGATCCCAAGGCGACATCCAGTGTCCCGAACCAGGCAAATTCATCTGGCAATGTGAATCAGCCAAGCCAACCGGCGAATACGGGCAAGCAAACGACTTCTGCTGCGGGCGCCGCTTTTTTCGCTGACCAGAACGATTTGACGACCGCCCGCCCCATTGGTGTCAGCGGCGACCGCGATTCGGTCATTTCCATTAACGGCCACAATATTACCGTTGCCCGTCCGGAGTTTGAGGATCAGAATTTCGGGACAACATCCGATGACGGCAAAACCCGCACGATTACCAACGGTCGCAACATCATGAGCTATGTCCGCTTCGGCTTCCATACGGAATTTGGCGGCGCGGGCAACGACAAACAGCATTATGTGTTCGCCCTCGGCGACCCGACCCCCACCGACAAGATGCCCACTTCCGGCGATACTTACTACATCGGCCTCAGCACCTTCGCGATGGGCACTAACCCGGCATTCCGCACCGGTCTTTCCTCATTCCATGTGGATTTCGACGAAAAAACCATTGACGGTGAAGTCTATGGCGACAGCCGCGTCAATCCCATCGAACTGGGCGGCAAAATCAACGGCAATGCGTTCAGCGGCAGCAAAAACGGCGTGGAAATGCAGGGACATTTCTACGGCCCGCAGGCTGAACAGGTGGGCGGCATCTTCAAAGGCACCGCCACCGATATTCCGGGCATTGATGAACCCACACCGGTGATGGGTTCGTTCGGCGCGCGAAGACTGTAACCCGCCTTTGGCAGCCCGCCCGAAGGTTTACGGGCGGGTTTTTGCATCCGTTGGCTTATAGCAATCCCCCGAAAGCCTCATACGGTGTTGCGTCGCTTGACCGGGCACCCATAAAAATGGCGAAGCCATTTTTATGGGAAACCCGCGCCGTACAACCGCGTACTGTCTTCAGCGACGCGCCTTGTCTGAGGCTTTCGGTGTATCGCTATACATGATGATTTTGAAACTGTTTTTTGAGGTGAATGATGCTGGCAGCCTATCAGAAAGATTTTTTGCGCGCGGCGCTCGCGGTTGCGGCGCTGAAGTTTGGTGATTTCACGCTGAAATCAGGGCGACAAAGTCCGTATTTCTTCAACGCGGGCGCCTTTGCCAGTGGCGAAGCGCTCACCATAATGGCGCGCGCCTATGCGGCAACCGTGCTGCGCCTGCGTGATGAAGGCGTTGCCTTTGACGCGCTCTACGGCCCCGCCTACAAAGGCATTCCGCTGGTGGCAGCGGTGGCAGTGGTGCTGCACGCGGAACACGGCCTGTCGCTGCCGTGGACGTTCAACCGCAAGGAAGCGAAAGACCACGGCGAGGGCGGCACACTGGTTGGCGCGCCGCTCGCAGGCAAGCGCGTGCTGATTTTGGATGACGTGCTGACCGCCGGTACCGCCATCCGCGAATCGCTGACGGTGCTGCGCGCGGCAGCCGCCGAACCGGTCGCGGTTGTCGTCGCGCTTGACCGTCAGGAAACCGTTGATGGCGGCGACACCGCCCTCGCGCGGCTGGCACAAAGCGAGCAATTAACCACCGCCGCCGTGGTTACCCTCGACGACCTTTTGCAGTACATCGGCGACGACACCACCCTCGCCGCGCACCTGCCCGCGATGCAGGCCTACCGTGCCCGCTACGGCGCACGCGCTTGAAAAGCCCTTTTTTCGCCGCCATTTAGGCGCGGCAGTAGGAAACAGGCGGCGAAGCGGCTATACTGCGCGCCGCCGCGCCTCCTGCGCGGTTCTTCTTTACCCGCCGACGCGAATCCCCCTTTAACTTCCATCCCCTGCGGTGCAATACCGCAGTGCCGATTCGCCGTCCGCACACATCCCAACCGGAGACTATCCATGAGCAAACCCATCGCAGTCAGCGAGGCCAACTTTCAGGCCGAAGTAATTGGCGCCAGCGTACCCGTCATCGTCGATTTCTGGGCGACCTGGTGCGGCCCGTGCAAGGCCATCGCCCCCGAACTCGAAGCCCTTGCCGCCGAAACCGACGGCAAGCTAAAAATCGTCAAAGTCGATGTTGATGCGAACAACGACCTCGCCGCGCAATACGGCATCCGTTCCATTCCGACGTTGCTCCTCTTCAAAAACGGCGCGCACGTCGATACCCACATCGGCCTTGCGAGCAAAGAAGACCTGCTGAACTTCGCCAAACCGCATATGTCATGACCCACCCGCCCCCGCATCACGCGGGGGCAAACATTCCCAGCCATCACCACACCGTATGAACCTCAGCGATCTAAAACAAAAAAGCTCCCAGGAAATCCTCGAACTCGCCGAATCCATGGGACTTGACGACATCTCCCGCAAACGCAAACAAGACCTCATCTTCAGCATCCTCAAAGCGCACGCCAAAGGCGGCGAAGAAATCAGCGGCGACGGCACCCTCGAACTCCTGCAAGACGGCTACGGCTTCCTCCGCGCCGAAGTGAACTCCTACCAGGCCAACCCGGACGACATCTACGTCCCGCCCGGCCTCATCCGCCGCGGCAACCTGCGCACTGGCGACACCATCACCGGCAAAATCCGCCCGCCGAAAGAAAACGAACGCTACTTCGCGCTGACCAAAATCGACACCATCAACTACGACGAACGCGGCGCGGCGCGGCACAAAATCCCCTTTGAAAACCTGACCCCGCTGCACGCCGACGAAATGCTCAAACTGGAACTGGGCAACGGCAGCAGCGAAGACATCACCCCGCGCATGATTGACCTCATCGCGCCCATCGGCAAAGGCCAGCGCGGCCTCATCGTCTCGCCGCCGAAAGCGGGCAAAACCGTGATGCTGCAAAACATCGCCCAATCCATCAGCCAAAACCACCCCGAGTGCTACCTCATCGTGCTGCTCATTGACGAGCGCCCGGAAGAAGTCACCGAAATGCAAAGAAGCGTCAGAGGCGAAGTCATCTCCTCCACCTTTGACGAACCGGCGCAGCGCCATGTGCAAGTCGCGGAAATGGTCATCGAAAAAGCCAAGCGGCTGGTCGAGCACAAAAAAGACGTCATCATCCTCTGCGACTCCATCACCCGCCTCGCCCGCGCCTACAACACCATCACCCCCGCCTCCAGCAAAATCCTGAGCGGTGGCGTAGATGCCAGCGCCCTGCAACGCCCCAAACGCTTCTTCGGCGCGGCGCGCAACACCGAAGAAGCCGGCTCGCTCACCATCATCGCCACCGCCCTGATAGACACCGGCTCGAAAATGGACGAAGTCATCTACGAAGAATTCAAGGGCACCGGCAACATGGAAATCCACCTGAACCGCCGCATCGCCGAAAAACGCATCTTCCCGGCAATCGACATCAACCCCTCCGGCACCCGTCGCGAAGAACTGATGATTGACCCCGACGTCCTGCAAAAAACCTGGATACTGCGCAAAATCCTGCACCCGATGGACGAACTGCAAGCGAGCGAATTTCTGCTGGAACGCCTGAAAAACACCAAGACCAACGAAGAATTCTTCCAGTCGATGAAGAACGTCAAATAACCCGTGCGCTTCCATTCCCCGCCCCTTGCAGAATAGCGGAGGGGACGGGCAATGGCTGCGGCTGCGCGCCCCCTTCCGGCATCAGCGCCATTCCAGACATTCCGTCAACCCATGCCCAGCGTCTCTCTCCTCCTCTGGCTCGCCCTGCTTGCGACCTTCCTTACCCTTGACTACCGCCTTGACCACGCCGACCGCTTCCTTGACCCGGCGCGGGTGCAACGCATCACCATCACCCAAAAAGACAGCGCCATCACCCTTGAGCGCGGCAGCGGCGGCTGGACGGGCGACGGCAAACCCGTCCGCCCCGGCAGAGCCGAACAAATGCTGGACATCCTCGCCACCTGCCACAGCCCGCAGCCCCTCGCCGACCTCAAGGCACCGCCCAACCCGCGCCCGCTCACCCTCACCCTTGACGGCAAACCCTACACCCTCGGCGGTTACAACACCTATCATCACGCGCACTACCTTGACGATGGCCGCACTGCTTGGCTGTGCGGCGAAAACCTCAAGGCCATGCTCGCCCAGCCACCCGCGAGCTGGTTCCCCGCAAGCGGCTGAAATCCGGGCAAAACCGCACCAGTACACGCGCGGCGGCAGATTACCATCCGCCAATCATGCTATACTCTCGCGCCCCGAAAACCTCAAACCACACACATCACGAGCAACCAACATGAACAGACGGGACTTCATGGCAGGCGTCATCAGCGCCGCTGCCCTGACCAAAACAGCCTTTGCCCAGGAAAACGCGCCACAAGCCGAAGCCGATACCCACAGCTTTGGCCGCGTCATCACCCTCGCGCAGGAGCGCGCGCAAAGCCCGGACAAACCGGACCTCTTCAAACTCGCCGGTGCCTACGCCGACCTCAGTTACGACCAATACCGCGGCATCCGCTTCCGCCGCAGCGCCGACCCCATCCAGGCCGGCAAATCCCAGTTCGGGCTTGACCTGCTGCCGCCCGGCCACTTCTTCAAAGAGCGGGTGCGCATCTCCCTCGTCAAGAACGGCAAGGCCGAAGAAATCGCCTTTGACCCGACCCTGTTTGACTACGACCCGAACCAGTTTGACGCCAGCAAACTCGACTTCAGCGACGAAATGCGCCAGGGACTAGGCTGGTCAGGCTTCCGCCTGCGCTATCCCATCAACTCGCCCGATTACCTGGACGAATTTGCCGTGTTCCAGGGCGCCAGCTACTTCCGAGCCATCGCCCGCGACACCCTCTACGGCCTCTCCGCACGCGGCCTGGCGCTGGGTACCGGCGGCCCCAACGGCGAAGAATTTCCGCGCTTCACCCAATTCTGGATTTACCAGCCCGGCGCGGACGACCGCAGCATCCGCCTCGAAGCGCTGCTGGAAAGCGCCTCGCTCACCGGCGCCTACGCGATGGAAATCATCCCCGGCGCGGAAACCGTCTTCCTCATCAAATCCAGCCTCTTCCCGCGCAAGGACATCGAACACTACGGCATCGCGCCGCTGACTTCGATGTACTTTTTCAGCCCCAGCCGCCGCGCGGCGATTAACGATTACCGCAACGCGGTGCATGACAACGACGGCCTTGCCATCTACACCGGTGCGGAAGCCCGCCTGTGGCGTCCGCTGTGCAACCCGCAGACGCTGCAATTCTCCGCCTTCATTGACGACAACCCCAAAGGCTTCGGCCTGCTGCAACGCGCGCGCGCCTTCGACAACTTCCAGGACGCCGAAGCACGCTACGACAAGCGCCCCTCCGCCTGGGTCACACCGCGCGGCAACTGGAACAAGGGCAGCGTCTCGCTCGTTGAAATCCCCGTGACCAACGAATTCAACGACAACATCATTGCCTTCTGGAGCCCGGCAGAGCCGCTCAAGGCCGGACAACGGCACGACTTCGCCTACGACCTCACCTGGTCGCAAACCGGCCCCGAATTCTCCGGTCGCGCCCGCATCAGCGGCACCCGCAGCGGTGCGGCGGTGAACAACCCCGAACTGTTCACCTTCACCGTGGACTTCACCATGCCCGAAGGCACCACCCCGCTTGACCCGGACACGCTCAAACTCAGCACCAACGCCAGCGTCGGCGAAATCAGCGGCGCCCACCTCGTCCGTCTGCCGGAAGCGGGCAAACTGCGCGCCGCCTTCGACTACCGCCCGAAAAACAACACCATGGCCGAGCTGCAACTGCGCCTCACCGACGGCAAAGACGTCCCCGTTACCGAAAGCTGGTACTACCGCTGGGTACCCTTATGAGCGCCAACCTTCCCGCCGTCCCGCCTGCCGCGCCGCTGAATATGCGCGTCCAGTCGCTGCGCAAGGCGCCCGGACGCCCGCCGGTGTACACCCCGCTGCGCACCCACCTTGCCCGCCTCATCGCCTTTGGCGGCGCACTCGCCATCGGTACCCTCGGCAGTTGGCATATGCTCAAGGCCTTTGGCGACGGACGCAGCACCCTGCTGCAATACATCCTGCTCGTCTTCTTCGCGCTCACCTTCTACTGGGTCGCCTTCTCCACCACCGCCTGCCTCGCCGGCTTCCTGCCGCTGCGCCGCCACAAGGCCGCGCTTGACCCGGACGGCGGCAAAGTGGCGCTGGTCATGCCCGTTTACGGCGAAGACCCGGCGATGACCCACGCCGCACTCTTGGCAATGGCACAACAAATCAGCCAAACCGCCATTGCGGCGCGCTGCGAAATCTTCATCATCTCCGACACACAAAAACCCGACGCCTGGCTCGGCGAAACGCGGGCATTGCACATCCTGCGCGAACGCTCGCCCATCCCCGTCTGGTACCGCCGCCGCGCGCAAAACGTTGGCCGCAAATCCGGCAACGTCGAAAACTTCGTGCGCCGCTGGGGCGGCCGCTACGCCTACATGGTCATGCTTGACGCCGACAGCCTGATGGACGCCGACACCCTCGTCGAAATGGTCGCACGCATGGACGCCGAACCGCGCCTCGGCCTCTTGCAAACCATGCCGCGCCTCATCGGCGGCGAATCCCTGCTGGCGCGCGCCATCCAGTTCGCGGGCGCCCTCTACGGCCCCATCGTCGCCCGTGGCGTCGCCGCCTGGCAGGGCGAAGACGGCAACTACTGGGGACACAACGCCATCATCCGCGTCCACGCCTTCGCCGAAAGCTGCGGCCTGCCCATCCTGCGCGGGCGCAACCCCATCGGCGGCCACATCATGAGCCACGACTTCGTCGAAGCCGCCCTCTTGCGCCGCGCGGGCTGGAACGTGCGCATGGACCCCGACCTCGGCGGCAGCTACGAAGGCCTGCCGCCAACGCTGGACGACCTCGTCGGCCGCGAACGCCGCTGGGCGCAGGGCAACATGCAACACCTCGGCATCATCGGCGCCAAAGGCCTGCGCTGGCCGAGTCGCATCCACTTCCTTATCGGCATCGCCAGCTACATCATGAGCCCCATCTGGCTGACCATGCTCATCGTCGGCACCGGCATCACCGCGCAAACCCTGTTCACCAAACCCCAATACTTCACCAGCGCGCGCCAACTCTTCCCCGACTGGCCGACCTTCGACCCCGAGCGGATGCTCTGGCTCTTCTTCGCCGCCATCAGCCTGCTGCTGTTGCCCAAATTCGTCGGCTGGCTGCGCATCATGCTCTCCAACAAAAAGCGGCGTGCCTTCGGCGGCGGCCTCACCGTCTGCAAAGGCTTCATCGTGGAGCTCATCGTCTCCACCCTCTACGCGCCGCTGCTGATGCTCATCCAGACCCGCCACGTTATCGACATCTTCCTTGGCCGCGACAGCGGCTGGCGCACACAAAACCGCGCCGGTGCGCTGATGCCGTGGAAAGACGCGCTCAAGCGCAACCTCATCTACGTCATCATCGCCGCCATCATGCTCGCCGGCCTCATCTGGCAGGCGCCGAACCAAATCATCTGGCTCTCGCCCATCATCATCGGCCTCTTCCTCTCGCCGTGGCTGTCGCGCCACAGCGGCAACATCGGCCTTGGCAAATGGCTGGCGAAAAAGCGGGTACTGCTCATCCCCGAAGAAATCACGCCGCCTGCGATTGAAACCACAGCCGCCGCCGACAGCGCCCCCTTTGCCGCCTGCCGCAACCAGCGCATCACCGAACTGGGGCGCAACCGCGACCTCGCCGCGCAGCACATCGCCGCGCTCGACCTCGACGCCCCGCAAAACACCAAAGAGCGGCTGCTGCACATCACCGCCAAAGCCAAACTGCAAGAAGCGGCGCACTACGCCGAGGCGCTGAAATACCTCAACCCGCAAGAGCTGCTGCACGTCGCCGGCTCGCCCGAACTGATCGAACTGCTGCTCAACCTGCCAGACTAAGAGCTGTTTACAATTGAAAAATCCCCCTCCCCCGCAGGGCGAAGCCCGCAGCGGGGGAGGGTTGGGGAGGGGGTGAGCAATATTATTGATGCGCCGAAATTTCAATTTTTCAATTGTTTGCTGCCCTCACCTCACCCCCTCTCTCAGAGAGAGAGGCTTATCCGCCGAATTGTAAACACGCCCTAAAACCTGCCCCCTTCCCCATGGGGGACTGGTACAGCTCACGCGAAGTGCGAGAAAGTCGGGGAGGGGGCAGCAAACCATTCGTGCAGCGACCGCATTCAAAACGACGCAAACGCCCCCAACCACCTTGAACCATAAAAAACACAGACCACCACACCGAAAACCCCAACCAAACCAGAAACCATGCAAACCTTGCTCTTGCACCACAGCGGCCCGCTGGGCGGCATCCTCGCCAGCGACGCCCAAAAAGAAATCGTTGAGCTGCGCCTGCGCGCGGGCAACGAAATCCCGCCCTACCAGAACGGCGCAGCCATCGTCCTCATTACCCTGAGCGGCAGCGCGGAAATCCGCAGCAACGGCGAAAGCGCGGCGATGACACCCGACCGCATCATCACCCTTGAGCCGTGGCAAAGCCACAGCATCCGCGCCACCGCCGACAACACCCACATCATCGCCATCAAAAACCTCGCTGCCGCGCCCGCCTGACTGCCGCCGCGCGCACAAAAAAACCGGGTTCAACACCCGGTTTTTTGATGTCTGACGTACTCACGGCAAAAAGCGGAACACGCCAAACGCACTATCAACGTGAAAATCCGGCTGCGGCGTATTCGGATTGACCCAGGAAATCCACTCCGCGCGCGGCTCCGTGCCACCGGACGGCGAAAACTCCGCACGGAACACACCGGTGCGCATCAGACCGTCGCGCAGCAAATGCAAATCCTGCAAGACCTTCAGCGGAATCTTGCCCTCGACACTATAGCCATCGCCGGTCAGCACCGCCTTCGACTCCAGCCCAGTGAGCGCCCAGTCGCTGTCAAACTGGCGGTAATAGGCGATGGCATAATCATGCACCCGCCCCTTCGCATCGACCTCAATCGCATAATAACGCTCCATGCCATTCTCGCCGGGGCGATCGACCGGCGCACCGGCGAAGAACAACTCGACCCGATCCTCGCCATCAACCGTGCTTTCATCCTGCCATTGCTCCGCCGCCAGCACCTGCTTGTCCTTGACCACGAACGAAAAATAAAAATCCTCGCCATCGCTGAAAGCACGGAACACCGTTGCTGGCGCCTCCTGCGGCGCCCAGGGAAAATGAAACGCCCCGGCAAGCGCAGGCACCTCCACCCACACCGCCTCATCGACCTTGCCATCCAGCGCGACCTTGCCCTCGCGCCTGACCACATCATATTGCGCCATGCCGAAATTCGGACTGAGCACCGGTGACGGCGCGGCAACCGCAACCACGGCCAAACCCGCCAACGCGGCGGCAACAGCAGACTTGCAGAACATAAAACACTCCTGACAAAAGAAAGGAAGCCGATTATAGCCGTTCACCGAAAGTTTCAGACAAGGCGCGTCGCCGAAGACAGTACGCATTTGTACGGCGAGGCGACGCAACACAGTATGAGGCTTCCGGTGGATGGCTATATAACGCCACCGCCCCTTTCGCCGCGCTACACAACATCCGCTACAATTCCCGCCTCACCCCCGCACGGAGCAACCATGACCCAAACCCTGACCGCCAGCGCCCCCGGCAGCATCATGATTACCGGCGAACACGCCGTCGTTTACGGCGCGCCTGCCATCGTCTGCGCCATCGACCAGCGCGTCCGCATCCACCTCACCCCGCGCACCGACCGGCAAATCCACATCCAGAGCGCCCTCGGCGAACACCGCACCGACCTCGCCCACCTCACCGACCACCCCAAACTGCGCTACATCATCGCCGCACTGCGCCAAACCCCGCCCGCAGGCGGCCTCAACCTCACCATCGACAGCGACATTGACCCCACCCTCGGCCTCGGCAGCTCCGCTGCCGTCACCGCCGCCATCACCGCCCTGCTCTACCGCCTGCGCGGCCAAAACCCCGACCTGCTCGCGCTGCACCGCGCCGCCTACCGCACCATCCTCACCGTCCAACAACGCGGCAGCGGCGCCGACCTCGCCGCCTCGCTCGCCGGTGGCCTCATCGCCTACCAGAACCGCCCCTTCACCCGCATCGAACCACTACCCGCACCGCCCACCGGCCTCAGCCTGCGCTACGCGGGCTACAAAACCCCGACCGCCGAAGTCCTCGCCCGCATCGCCGCCCACGCCGCCATCGACCCCGACTACTACCAGCACCTCTACGACCGCATGGGCGCGGGCAGCGCGCGCAGCATCGCCGCCGCCACACGCGGCGACTGGGCGGACTACTACCAGAGCCTCAACGACTACCAGGAACTGCTGAACGCCCTCGGCGTCTGCGACGACACCCAGGCCGCCCACCTCGCCGCCGCCCGCCCGCACGCCCACGCGGTAAAAATCAGCGGCAGCGGCCTCGGCGACTGCATCCTCGCACTGGCCGACCAGCCGCCCGCGCAACACCAGCCGGTTGCCATCGCCCGCGACGGCGTGCGCCTCGAACACCGCCCCTGCCCGTATTGACAGCCCTTGCCGCCACACTATACTTGCCGCCTTTCATAACCTTAACCAACCCACAGGAAAACCAGTGAAAAACGTCGCCATCGGCATCATCGGATACGGAACCGTCGGACAGGGAGTCGTCGAAGTCCTGCACAAAAACGCGCGCGAAATCGAGCGCCGTTGCGGCTACCACCTGCACGTCAAAAGCGTCGCCCGTCGCAACTGGGGCAACACCGACACCGCCGCCCTGCCCTTCAGCTGCACCACCGACGCGATGGCACTCGCCCGCGACCCGGCGATTGACATCATCATCGAACTCGCCGGCGGCGAACACCCGGCGCGCGAACTGATAGAAACCGCGCTCACGCACGGCAAGCACGTCATCACCGCCAACAAGGCACTCATCGCCAAACACGGCGACGCCCTCTTCGCCCTGGCGCGCGAAAAAGGACTGGAACTCACCTTCGAGGCCGCCGTCGCCGGCGGTATCCCCGTCATCAAAGTACTGCGCGAAGGCATGAGCGGCAACGAAGTCAAGCGCGTTGCCGGCATCATCAACGGCACCAGCAACTACATCCTCACCGAAATGGCACAAAAAGGCCGCGACTTCGCCGACGTCCTCAAAGAAGCGCAAGCCTTGGGCTACGCCGAAGCCGACCCGTCGTTTGACATCAACGGCACCGACGCCGCCCACAAAATCACCATCCTCGCCTCGCTCGCCTTCGGCATCCCGCTCCAGTTCGACAGCGTTTACATCGAAGGCATAGATTCACTCACCCCGGACGACATCCAGGACGCTGCCGAACTCGGCTACAGCATCAAACACCTGGGGCTTGCCGTGCGCCGCGACAACGGCGTCGAAATCCGCGTCCATCCCACTCTCGTCCCGCAAAACGCGCTGATAGCCAGCGTCAACGGCGTGATGAACGCGGTGCAAGTACAAGGCAACGCCGTCGGCAACAGCCTCTACTACGGCCCCGGCGCGGGCAAACTGCCGACCGCCTCGGCAGTCGTCGCCGACCTCATCGACGTCGTGCGCGAACTCAACCTCAAGGGCGAAGACCGCCTCGCCGAATTTGGCTACAGCGAAGTGCACGACCGCAACAGCCTGCCGGTACTGCCCGCCGACGCCTACCACAGCGCCTACTACCTGCGCCTCACCGTCGAAGACCGCGCGGGAGTACTGGCGGACATCACGCGAATACTGGCCGACAACCACATCTCCATCAACTCCGTCAGCCAGAAAAACCACCGCAAACACAACGACCACATCCCGCTGGTACTGCTCACCGAAACCGTCAGCGAAGCACAAATGAACCGCGCCTGCGAACAACTCGCCGCGCTGCCTGCCGTCTCCGGCGCCGTCAAACGCATCCGCGTCGAAAACATCGAATAAACACCGAGCGCCCCTGCCTGTACCGGAAGCAAAAGCCCGAAAACCACCGGACGGCTCCCTCCCCCTGTGGGGGAGGGCTGGGGTGGGGTTAATCCGCATACCTCGCTACCGATTCGCCAACCCCAAACCATCTACATACACCTGAGCGCTCTTGGTGTATGTATAGCCATCCACCGAAAGCCTCATACGGTGTTGCGCCGCTTCGCCGTACAACCGCGTACTGCCTTCAGCGGCGCGCCTTGTCTGAAACTTTCGGTGGATGGCTATAAACCATCCCGCTCTGCCCCACAGCATCCGCACACACCAACACCCCGTGATCACCCCCCGCCCTGCGCGCATCAACGCCGCCACCCTGCCTGCTGACTGGCACCCGCTGGTCAAAAACATCTACGCCAGCCGCCTTGCCAGCCACGACGAAATCGAAAAACGCCTGCAACACCTGCTGCCGCCGGACAACCTGCCCGACATCGCCCCTGCCCTCGCCCGCCTTGACCGCGCCCTTGCCACCGGCGAACCCGTCCTCGTTTACGGCGACTACGACGTCGATGGTGCCACCGCCACCGCCCTCACCGTGCGCGTCCTGCGCCAACTCGGTGCCAACGTGGACTGGTTCATCCCCAACCGCAGCGCCCACGGCTACGGCTTCAGCCTCGCCGGACTCGCCGCGCTGCCACGCACGCCCGGACTCATCCTCACCGTCGATAACGGCACCAGCAGCCACGAAGCCGTCGCCGCCGCCCGCGCGCGCGGCATCGACACCCTGATTACCGACCACCACCTCCCCGGCGACACCCTGCCCGACGCCATCGCCATCGTGAACCCCAACCGCCACGACAGCACCTTCCCCGGCAAAAACCTCGCCGGCGTCGGCGTCGCCTTCTACCTCCTCCTCGCGCTGCGCCAACACCTGCGCGCACAAGGCCGCTGGCCGGAACACCTGCGCCTCACCGACCACCTCGACCTCGTCGCCCTTGGCACCATCGCCGACCTCGTCCCGCTCGACTACAACAACCGCATCCTCGTCAACCACGGCCTCGCCCGCATCCGTAGCGGCCAGGGCAACACCGGCATCCGCGCCCTGCTGGCAGTGGCCAACCAAAACCCCACCCACCTCGGCGCACAAGACATCGCCTATACAGTCGCGCCGCGCTTGAATGCCCTCGGCCGCCTCGGCGACATGAGCGACGGCGTCGCGCTGCTGCTCGCCGAAGACTGGCAAACCGCACAAGACTACGCCCAAGAAAGCGACGAAAAAAACCGCGACCGCAAAGCGCTGGAAAACGAAGCCGTCCAAGAAGCCGCACAACAAATCTCGCCCGTACTGCCGCTGGCCGCCGCCTACAACCCCGGCTGGCACGAAGGCATCATCGGCATCATCGCCGCCCGTCTCAAAAGCCGCTTCGCCCGCCCGGCACTGGTCGCCACCGACAGCGGCGAAAACGGCTGGATCAAGGCCTCACTGCGCTCCGTCAGCGCCGTACCCCTGCACGAACTGCTGCACACCGCCGCCCGCCACCTGCCCACAGACACCCTGCGCTACGGCGGC
Organism: Cardiobacterium sp.; assembly: GCF_057314735.1. Taxonomy (NCBI): domain Bacteria; kingdom Pseudomonadati; phylum Pseudomonadota; class Gammaproteobacteria; order Cardiobacteriales; family Cardiobacteriaceae; genus Cardiobacterium; species Cardiobacterium sp. Next base: position 67,477 of record NZ_DBHKZK010000029.1, on the reverse strand, counting down.
CACGCCGCTGCCGCCGGCCTCAGCGTCAAACGCGAACACTACCCGGCGCTGATCGACGCCATCAACCGCGCCTTCCTCGACACCTACGGCGCGACCATCCCGCCCGAACCCGTGTACATTGACGGCGAACTGCCTGCCGCACTCTTGAACCTCGACTGGGCGCGCTACCTCGAACAACTCGAACCCTGGGGCGCGGCGCTGCCCGTGCCAGTATTCGCCAACCCCTTTGAAGTGCTGGACTGCCGCCTGCTTGGCAGCGCACACACCCGCCTCGTCCTGCGCGAAATGCACAGCGGCAACACCTACAGCGCCTCGTGGTTCTTTCACACCGCCGACTACCGCCCCGGCACCCGCCTGCGCATCGCCTACGAGCTACAAGTAAACCGCTTCTACGGCGACGAACGCCTGAGCCTCCTCGTCCAGCACGCACAGCCGCTATAAATCCCCTGCCACCCCCATCGCACACAAGAGCTATGAACCGCCGCCTATTCCTCCTCCTCGCCGCCGCCGCACTTGCCGCCTGCGGCAAAAAAACCGCCAAACACGCCGCCCTACCGCGCGGCAGCGCCGTTCTCGCCCTTGGCGACTCGCTCACCTACGGCCAGGGCGCGAATCCGTCCGAATCCTACCCCGCCCGCCTCGCCGCCATCAGCGGCTGGAACATCACCAACGGCGGCATCAGCGGCGACACCAGCGCACAAGCGCTTGCCCGCCTGCCGGAACTGCTGCGCGCGCACGCGCCGCGCCTGGTCATCATCAGCATCGGCGGCAACGACTTCCTCCGCCGCCTGCCGGAAAACGAAACCCGCGCCAACATCCGCGCCATCATCCAGGCCTGCAAAACGGCTGGCGCAGAAACCATCCTCGTCGGCGTGCCGGGCGTCGGTGTCGGCGCGGCGCTGGGCTACCCCGGCGACCACAAACTCTACGCCGACCTCGCCCAGGCGGAAAACATCCCCTACTACGCCGACGGCTGGTCAAAAATCCTCGGCAACGACGCGCTCAAATCCGACCAGGTACACCCCAACGCCGCCGGATACGAAGCCTTCACCCGCGACTTTGCCGCCTGGCTGAAAAAAAACGGCTGGCTGAAATAAACCTACACTTTAACCTTCACTTTCTTGTCCGTATTACTTAAGGACTAACCATGAATATCCATCCCGAAGAAAACACCTCCGAAATCTGCTGGTTTGTTGGTGCCACTTATGGCAATGATGACCAATCGCCCCGCTTCCTGCAGGAAGGCATCTGGGAAAATGGCTATCCCGACAAATATCTGGAACTGGTGAAATCCGCCCGGCCGGGAGAACGCATTGCGATAAAAGCCTCTTATACGCGCAAACACGGCCTGCCTTTTGATAACCGTGGAAAAAGCGTTTCCATTATGGCGATTAAAGCCATTGGCGTGATTACCGAAAATCCGGGAGATGGTCGCACCTTGAAAGTACGCTGGGAAGCGGTAAACCCGCCGCGCGAATGGTATTTTTACACCGTGATGAAAATGATTTGGCGCGTTTCACCAGATGAATGGGAAAAAGAGGCGCTTATTGATTTTACCTTCTCTGGAAAAGCACAAGATATTGACCGTTTCCGCAACGCACCCTATTGGCGTGACCGCTTTGGCGACAAAGCCGCAGCGCAAACGCGCTTTAAGTGGACCAATTTCTACGAAGCAATTGCTGATAAATTGCTTGCATTCAGACACCGCCGTGAAGAACTTATTGCCAATATCCATGACATTGCCGCTAAAGTCAAAGGCATGTCGCATTTGCAGGACAACTTCAAGGATGGCAGTAAAGGCCCATTAAAAGACATTTGTCCTTTTACCGTGATGGGTATCTTTAACCGCAAATTGACAGATGAAAACCGCAAAGAAGTTGCGGCTGAGCTTGCCCAATTCTTGGGTGTAACAGAAGATATACCCATTACCTTTGATGGCGTACCTTTATTAAATAACCAAAATTCCTGGTTTTTTGCCTATGATGAACACCGTAACCCGGATGACATAGATACCCTTTGGGAAGTTTTTGCCTGCGCGCTTGCTTTTGCAGATAACGATGACGATGAAAGCAGGCTGGCCTTTATGGCGGCTTATGATAAAGCCATTACACGCAAAAACGTCAAATGGAATCTGAGCATGGGCTTGTTCTGGGCGCGCCCCTGGTTTTTCCCAACCTTGGACGGACAATCGCGTCTTTATATAGATAAAGTGCTGGATATGCAGATTGATATGGATACTGCCAAACATTGTTGTAGTGCGGCAAATTACCTTACCCTGTTAGATGCCTTGCGTAATCACTTCCAGGAAGATACATATCCTGTCCATTCCTTCCCCGAACTTTCATTAGCTGCTTGGAACTTTGTTGGCGATACAAATGACGATAATGATGCGACCGCAAAAGCCGCTGCCGAAACAGCGCAGGCGCGCACCTATACCATCGACGATATTATTACAGATGGCTGTTTTCTGGAAATTGCCACAATCCGGCAAATACGCGACCAACTGCAACGTAAGAAGAATATTATCTTGCAAGGTCCGCCCGGTACAGGAAAAACCTGGCTGGCAAAGCGGCTCGCTTATGCCCTAATGGGGCAAGAGGCGAAGGAGCGTATCCGTGCGGTGCAATTCCATCCCAATCTTTCTTATGAAGATTTTATCCGCGGCTGGCGGCCAGTAGGCGATAAGGAAGGCAAGGGGACACTGCAATTGGTAGATGGCCCATTTCTGGAAATGATCAACATTGCCAAGAAAAAAGAGAATGCCAACAATAAATACGTTGTCGTGATTGAGGAGATTAACCGCGGCAATCCGGCGCAAATTTTTGGTGAAATGCTAACCTTGCTGGAAGCGGATAAACGAACCCCCGATGAAGCACTGGAACTTACTTACCGCCGCACAGATGATGAACGGGTCTATATTCCGGCCAACCTCTATGTCATCGGCACCATGAATATCGCCGACCGCTCGCTGGCGCTGGTAGATTTGGCGCTGCGCCGCCGTTTTGCCTTTATCAATCTGCAACCGGTTTTGGGGGATAAGTGGTGTAACTGGGTGCATACTAAATGCAGAATAGATACTGAACTGCTATCGGTTATTGAACAACGCATATTACAACTTAATGAGACCATCAAAAACGACAAGAATTTAGGCGCGCAATTCCAGATAGGGCATAGTTATATTACCCCGCCACGCAACGCAAATATTGATAATGGCAAGGAATGGTTCCGTCACGTTGTCACCAATGAGATTGTACCCTTGCTGGAAGAATATTGGTTTGATGCGCCAGATAAAATAGAAGCGGCAAAAATAGCCTTGTTAGAAGGATTCTAAGCGTGCTGACTGAATCCGAAAAAATAGCTGATGTTGGCTATATCGGCGCCATTCCGGTGCGTAATCTTTGGCTACTGATGCTTTATGCTTCAGACTTGTACCGTGAGCTTGCATTGGACAGGCGCGCCATTGAAGACACGCCTGATGAGATTCCCGACTTGGTGGCAAAAATCCTTTGCCACCGCGTTGAATACCGCTTACGCCGTAATTTGAGCTATGGCTATCAAACGCGGCAGGATATTTTGTCGCGGCTGCGGGGGCATATTGACTTGCTAAAAACCGAACAGCGGCGTTTATTGGCACGCGGCAAGATTGCCTGTGTTTTTGCGGAATTAACGGTAAATACCGCCAGAAACCGCTATGTGCGTGCCGCATTGGCAGAAATCGCCAAAATAGTGGAGGACAAAACGTTAGCGCACCGTTGCCGTTCACTGGCAGCCGGATTGCAACGCCTTGGCGTTAGCGGCGATTGCCCCGGACGGCATGAAATGGCGGCCGATGTGTTTGCCAGGCACGATGCGGGCGACCGCCCGATGGTGGATGCGGCGCATTTGGCATTTAATCTGGCATTGCCGACGGAAATGGCAGGGCATAAATCCCTGCCCATACTAGAGCGGAATATTGTCTGGATGCGCCGCTTGTATGAAAAGGCTATTGCCGGGTTTTATGAAGTTACGCTGGATAAGGCGTGCTGGCGGGTTGAAGCCGGTAAATGGTTAAAGTGGCAAATAGCACAAGCCAGCGACAATATGAAGCAGCTATTTCCCGCGATGCAGACTGATATTATTTTGGAAAACCGGGCGGCGCCGTACTGCCTAATTATAGACACCAAATTTAATGCGGTTTTGAGCAATGGCAGACACGGCAAGGAATCGCTACGCAGTCATTATATTTACCAGATTTATGCCTATCTGCGCTCGCAGGAAGGCAATGGTGCGCTTGCCGATAACGCCGCCGGGTTGTTGCTGCATCCGGCAACCGGGTACAACGTGGACGAGACGGCGGTGATTCAGGGACACAAAATCCGCTTTGCCACGGTGGATTTAAGTGCTTCTGCCCGCGAAATCCGCCAGCGGTTATTGCAAGTTATTGCTGAATAATCAATTTATTATTCATGCCTTGCGGTGTGCCCTGCCTGCTGCGCCGCTGTGCATTTCACGGTGAAAACTGCGCGAAACCGTTTTCCCGTCCACAAAAAACAACGCTGCCATGCTAAAATTCACCCAAGGTTAAAACCGCTATCGCTTGAAAAAACACGGGAGCAGCAACATGGGAAAAAGCCAAAAAACCGGCATCGACGCACGACTGCAAGCATTTGCCGAATGGAACACGCAGTATCACCAACAACTGAAAGCCGCAGGCAAAGAAGCACTCGCCCGCTTTGACGACATCCTCAGCTTCGCCTACCGCGAAGAAAACACGCCGCAGCAGGGCGTGACCGATACCAAACTGCTCGCCAGCCTTGATGAGACCAAACCGCTTGCCGTACAACTCTGGCACGACGATGAGGGAGAAGACGGCCTGCGCCTCTGCATCTACGGCAAAGATGACAAAGCCGCCTACTTCCCGACTGTCGCCCAAATCCTGAAAAACCTCGCCCTGCCTGCGCTCGCCCTGCACGACTACAGCCTCGGCGACAACTACTGGCTGCAACGCTACGACATCGACAGCGCACTTAACGACTTCCAGCCGGGTGACGCCCCGGACAGCCATTTTGACAACATCGTCAAAGCCTTCATCAGCGTCTGGACAGGTGCGAGTGAAGACGACGACCTCAACGGCTACGTCAGCGCGCACGGTTGCGACATCCGCGAAATCGCCGTATTGCGCGCGCTCGGCAAATACCTGATACAGGCGGGCGCGCCCTACAATTACGAACAAATCCGCGCCGCGCTCACCAACAACCCCGACGCCACCCTCGCCTTCATTGACGCCTTCCACGCGAAAATGCAGCCGGGCAACAATGATGCCAACCGCGCCGCTGCCGCGCTGGCCGAACTGCAAAACCAACTGCAACAAGTCAAAAGCGGCGAACACGAAGCCATCCTGCGCTGGTACCTTGACCTCTTAAACGCCTTGGTGCGCACCAACTACTACCAAAAAGACGCCGACGGTCGCCCGAAAAACCGCCTTTCCTTCAAATTCGCCGCGCGCGACATCCCCAACCTGCCCAAACCGAAACCACTCTACGAAATCTGGGTTTACTCACCCGAAGTCGAAGGTGTGCATTTGCGCGGCGGCAAAGTGGCACGCGGCGGCCTGCGCTGGTCGGACCGCCACGGCGACTTCCGCACCGAAGTCCTCGGCCTTGTCAAGGCGCAAATGGTGAAAAACGCCATCATCGTCCCGGTCGGCTCCAAAGGCGGCTTCGTCGTCAAAAACCCGCCCGCCGACCGCGACGCCTATCTGGAGGCGGGCAAAAACTGCTACCGCACCTTCATCCGTGGCCTGCTTGACCTCACCGACAACCTCGTCGATGGCAAAATCGTCCCGCCCGCCGACACCGTCCGCCACGGCGAAGACGACCCCTATCTCGTCGTCGCCGCCGACAAAGGCACCGCCAAATTCTCCGACATCGCCAACAGCATCGCCGCCGAATACCACTTCTGGCTCGGCGACGCCTTCGCCTCCGGCGGCTCGGCAGGCTACGACCACAAAGGCATCGGCATCACCGCGCGCGGCGCGTGGGAATCGGTGAAGCGCCACTTCCGCCTGCTCGGCAAAAACATCCAGAAAGACGACACCTTCACCGCCGTCGGCATCGGCGACATGAGCGGCGACGTCTTCGGCAACGGCATGCTGCTCTCGGCAAACACCAAACTGCTCGCCGCCTTCAACCACCTGCACATCTTCATCGACCCCAACCCCGACCCGGCGACGAGCCTTGCCGAACGCGAACGGCTGTTCCGCCTGCCGCGCTCCACTTGGGCGGACTACAACGCCGCCCTCATCAGCAAAGGCGGCGGCGTCTTCGCCCGCAGCGACAAAAACATCGCCATCACCCCGGAAATGAAGGCGGCGTTTGACATCAGCGAAGACCGCCTGACGCCGACCGAACTCATCAGCCGCCTGCTGAAAGCACCGGTTGACCTCATCTGGAACGGCGGTATCGGCACCTACATCAAGGCAAGCGACGAGACCAACGCCCAAGTCGGCGACCGCGCCAACGACGCGCTGCGCATCAACGGGCGCGACGTGCGCGCGAAAATCATCGGCGAAGGCGGCAACCTCGGCATGACCCAGCGCGGCCGCATCGAAGCCGCACAAAACGGCGTCCGCCTCAACACCGACGCCATCGACAACTCCGGCGGCGTCAACTGCTCCGACCACGAAGTCAACATTAAAATCCTGCTGAATCAGGCGATTGAGGCAGGCGAACTCGACCACGCCGCGCGCAACACGCTGCTACATGAGATGACCGACAGCGTCGCCGCGCACGTCCTGCGGCAGAACTACCTCCAGCCGCAAACCATCAGCCTCGCCCTCTCCCGCCGCGAAAACCTCGACGACTACGCCCGCCTGATGCAGCAGCTCGAAGCCGAAGAACGCCTCGACCGCGCCATCGAAAACCTGCCGGACGACGCCAGCCTCGGCAAACGCCGCGACGCCAGCGACAACCTCACCGCGCCCGAACTGGCCGTACTGCTCGCCTACACCAAAATGTGGCTCTACGACCACCTGCTGGAATCCCCCTTGCCGGATGCGCCGTACCACCAACGAAACCTGCGCCACTACTTCCCGGCGCAACTCGCCGAAAAATACGGCAAATACATGGGCACGCACCGCCTGCACCGCGAAATCACCAGTACCTGGATGACCAATGACCTGGTAAACCGCCTCGGCATCGCCGGCACCTGGCGCGCCAGCCAAACGAGCGGCAGCATCCCGGCGCTGGTGAATCACTACACCATCGCGCGCGAAGTGAGCGGCGCGGACGCCCTCTGGCGCGAGCTGGAAACCCAGGACAACCGCGTCCCCGCCACCCTGCAAGACGAACTGCAACTGCGCATCCGCGACCACCTGGAGCGCAGCATCGAAACCCTCGCCCGCCACGGCGGCAGTTATGACGACCTCGAAGCAGCGATTACCCCCCTGCAACACCGCATCACCGCGCTGCTATCGACCACGCACTACCAGCACGGGCAAAGCCGCCCGCGCGACAAGGCGGCCTGGCAAAACTTCGGCCTGCCGGAAGCGCTCGCCGAACGCATCGCCACCCTGCCGCTGCATTTGGAAGCACTGAAAGCCTGCCTTGAAGCCAAAGACGACACCAGCCTCGAACAACAGTGGCAGGAAACCGTCGCCCGCCTCGCCGCGCAGGGAATGTTCCAATAACTCTCTGTTCATACGAAAGAAACCCGCCTGATGGCGGGTTTCTTTATGCGCGTGCTTTGTAGCCATCCACCGATATGCCCCCTCCTCCTTGGGGGAGGGTTGGGGTTAATAGATGCGGGCACCGATTCATGTATGGCCATCCTCACAAAGTCCAGTATGGCGAAGCGGTGCCTCGCACGGGATTCAGGGCAGTTTGCCATTCGGCGCCTCGCAAAGCGGGGCAGGTCGGGACGTCACACAAACCTGCGGCGCGGTCGTGGCGGCTTCGCTAAAATGCGCGCTGTTTTTCTACGGAGTTTACATCATGAAAAAAGGGTTGATAGCCGCCATGATTTTGCTGCTCGGCGGATTCGCGGCGTCGCCGTGGCTGACCGGAATCCTGGTTGAGCAAGAATTGCGGAGCAAAGTACAACAAGGCGTTGCCCCGCTGGAAATACCGGAATTTTCGGACATCAAATTGACGTTGGAGGATTATCAGCGTGGCTATGCGACATCCACGGCGACATTGCGCGTGGATATGGAAAAAGATTCTTCCCGCTATTTACTCGTCATTACTCATGCACCATTGATAAAAACCGGACAGGATCTTGCCCGTATCCGTATCGTGGATGAAGACAAATCCTGGCCGGAGGGCGATTCGCGTGTTAATTGGAAACGGCAATTGCTATGGACACAAACGCTGCCGCCACAACAAAATGGCAAAGTGTTTTTCCAGGGCGGCACAATTGTGATCAGTGGTGCGGAAAAAACATTTCCGCGCAATATGCACTGGGATGCCACTTTCAATGGTGGCCATGACGACACCTTGACCCTACTGCCCTGGCAATTCCAACTGGATGTGCAGGATAATAAGCTCTCGCTTTCTGTGGACAAAATCCACGCGCAGTTTGCCAACAAGAGTGAGTTTATCCTGGAAAAACCGCAAATGACCTTGGGCAACATTACAGTGGGTGGCAAAAAAACACGGGCCAATGCCAAGATTCATTTTGCCGGCGCGCGCATGACCAACCCCGATGGCACCGCAGATACCGTTTTTCATGACAGTTCGGTGATTTTGGGCATAGCGCAGGAAGGCGAAAGTTACGATTTGCTGGGGCATTTTGATGCTCACTTTACCATTGACGGCAAATTAAAATCGCGGCTGGCCGAACAATTCCCGCTTATTCCCGATCACCTTGAAGCAAAGGTATCGCTGCACAATGTGAGTGAAGATACCATCAAGGCGCTGACGGTATTTATAGACAGCATTGACGACACGAACAACAAACCGGATCTTATGGTCATGGGATTGGGATTGCGGCTCTATCAGGATTTGTTGATGCGCGACCTCATCGCAAAATATCAACTTTCTATGGATAGCGGTGATAAAAATATTCATTTTGGCATCCAGATTGCCGAGCATATTAAAGACAAAAAGACACTTGATAACCTGAAAATGGATAATGCCAAATCCATAATATCCACTTTCCAGGGCAGCACTCTGACTTTCCGCGCCAACAAGGAATGGTTTACCGATAACCCCAAGACCAGCATTATTCCGCTGAAATTTATTACCGGCAATCCGGCAATCATTGCGGATGACAAAGGCTACGCACTCGATATCAGCATTCAGGATGCGCATCTTCTGGTTAACGGCCAATCCCATGATGCCGCCGAAGCGCAGACGTTTTTCAACGCATTGACTGCATTCATACGCGGTGACCACAACCATGACGCGCAAACGCAAAAAAATTGACGGCGTACTCCTGCTCGACAAACCCGCCAGTATCAGCAGCAATCAGGCATTGCAGCAGGCGCGCTGGCTCTATCAGGCGGAGAAGGCGGGGCATGGCGGCACGCTCGACCCGTTCGCCACCGGGCTGTTGCCGGTGCTGTTTGGCGAGGCGAGCAAGTTTGGCCGCTATTTTCTCGATGGCGACAAGGCCTACGAGGCGACGCTCGCTTTCGGCGCGGAGACAGACACCGGCGACGGCACCGGCACGGTTATTCGCGAAGCCGCGCCGCCGCTGCTGGATGCGGTGGACTGGGCGGCGCTGTGCGCGCGGTTCAGCGGGGTGCAGCGGCAGGTGCCGCCCGCCTTTTCCGCGTTGAAAGTCGGCGGCGAACGCGCCTACGCGCTGGCACGGCGCGGCGAATTGCCGCAGTTGGAAGCGCGCGAAGTGGTCATTCACGAATTGCGTTTGCTCGGTGTGAACGGCGACAGCGCGCGCTTTTTCGTGCGCTGTGGCAAGGGGACGTACATCCGCAGCCTGCTGCGCGACATGGCGGCGGCACTCGGCAGCGCCGGGCATACGCGCGCGTTGCGGCGGATGGAAGTCGCCGGACTGCACTCGATGACACCGCTGGCGATGCTGCGCGGCTGGCAGGAAGCGGGCGACGTCGCTGCGTTGCAGGCGGTGCTGTTGCCGCTCGATTGCTGCGTCGCCCATTTGCCGCGCGTGGTGGTGCCGCCGGAGAAGCTGCGCTTTATCCGCAACGGCAACGACATCGCCTGCGACGCCCCACGCGGCGAGGTGGCGCTGTACGACGGCGCGCAGTTTTTCGGTGTCGGCGAGGGGCGCGACGGGCGGCTATTCCCGCTGCGCCTGTGCGCGCTGGCGCAGGCATAGATTTATACATACACGTTTCCCGCTATTGTGTATGTAAACGGCTTTTGACAGGAGAAGACCATGCGGCGTTTCTGCCTTTTTTTACTGGTATTGTTTGGGGTGACGGCTTTCGCGGCGGGAAATGAGGCGGCGAAGGCGGATGACAACGCGGCGCTCGCCGCGCTGGCGGATGTGCTGGAAAATCCGGCGCAGCGCAAGGCGCTGATTGCGCAACTGCGGCAGTTGAACGCGCCGGAGAAAGCCGCCACAAAGGCGGAAACCCCGGCGGCGGACGGCAAGGACAAGGCAGAGGCGCCCGCCGCAGCGGCGGACGACACGCCTGCCGGCGATGATGCGGCAAAAGCGGAGGAAGCCGCGCCGGACAAGGGTGATGCGCCCAAGGACGAGAAACAGGCCGAGGCGGAGGCGCTGAAATCGGTGGCGGAAAACGCGCGCGCGGCGGTGGTTTCGGCGGCGGCGTGGCCGAAAAAGGTGGCCGAGGCGGGCGTGCAGGTGCTGCGCGAGGTCGGCACGCGCATCAGCGACAGTTGGGATGCGCTGGTCGGCGCGTTTTCCGGGCGCGACGTGATGCTGCGCACCGTCAATTTCGATACCTTCGCGCAGGCGACGCTTAATCTGGCGCTGATTATCGGCGCTACCCTGTTGTTTTTGCGCGGGTTACAGTTGGCGAGCCGCCCGGTCAAGCGGCGCTTGCAGGAGCGGGCGCTGCGCGAGGGACGCCTGGCGCCGCTGGTGCGGCGGCTGATTGGCGTGGTTGGCGTGGCGCTGTTTGACGGCCTGGTATTGCTGCTGTCGCTGGTATTCGGCAACGTCGTCGCGCTGTTTGTCGTCGGCGAAGGCGGCGTGTTGAGTACGCAGGCGGCCTTTTTTATGCGCGCTTTTGTTTCCATTGAATTATTGAAGATTGGTATCCGTACCGTTTTCTATCCGCGCTATCCGGGATTACGCCTTCTGCCTTGCACCGATAATGTCGCCGCCTATTGGAACCGCTGGTTTGCCAATTTGCTGCATTTGCTGGGCTATGGCTATCTGGTGGCATTCCCGCTGATTAAAATCAATTTGTCGCCATCATTGGGCATGGTCTTTTCCGCACTATTGGCACTGACCGCTTTTATTTACGGCATGGTGGTCGTTATTCGCCAGCGCAGTGCGGTGCGGTTAGCATTACGCCATTATGCGGAAGAAACCAATAGCGTCATTTATGCCGGCGCATTGCGTATCTTTGCCTCCATTTGGCATTTGCTGGCAATTGCCTATTTCTTCATGCTGCTCATTCTGAACCTGCTCAGCGGTGAAAAAGAATTGCCGTTTGTCTTGCGCGCGACTTCTTATACCATTCTTTGGGTCGGCAGCGGCTTGCTATTATCCGCGCTGATGACGCAATACATTCACCGCACCATTCGCTTTTCTCCGGAAACAGCACGACGTTTGCCGGGCATTGAGCGACGGCTGAATTTCTATGTACCGCTTGCATTGCGCCTGTTGCGCTTTATCCTCATCTGGCTGGTCTTTTTCAACCTGCTCGGTGCCTGGGAAGTCATTGATTTGGATGCCTGGGCAGCATCGCCGCGCGGAATGCTGTTAATGGGAAAATTCTGGAATATCTTTATTATCCTGCTGGTCGCCATCATGATGTGGCTGGTGTCGGTGGTCTTCATCGAACGCTATTTGAGCGCGGAAATCGGTGTCGCGCCAAGCGTGCGCACACAAACGCTGTTGTCGCTCTTTCGCAGCGCCTGGGCGGTGGTGATATTTACCAGCACCGTTATCATGATTCTTACCGAAATCGGTATCAACATTGGCCCGCTGATTGCCGGTGCCGGGGTATTCGGTTTGGCGGTCGGTTTCGGCGCGCAAACATTGGTAAAAGATGTTATTACCGGGATATTTTTCCAGATTGAAAACGCGATTAACACCGGTGATATTGTCACCGTCGATGGCATTACCGGCCGCGCCGAACACGTTGGCATCCGCTCGGTTGGCATCCGCGACAGCTCCGGCACCTATCACTTGATTCCCTTTTCCAACGTCACCCGCGTTTCTAATTATATGCGCGGCCACGCCAACCATATCGCCGAATACGGCATTGCCTACCGCGAAAATATCGACGAAGCGATGGAACAATTACGTGCGGCATTCAACGAACTGGTCAAGGGCGACATGAAGCGCTACATTCTGGAGCCGATTAACATTCAGGGCGTATCGCAATTGGCAGATAGCGCGGTGATGCTGCGCGTTTCCATCAAAACCACGCCGGGCGACCAATGGGTGGTTGGTCGCGCCTATAACCGTCTGGTGAAAATCTATTTCGATGCGGCGGGCATTGAAATGCCATTCCCGCATATGGAAATCTATTTTGGCCAGGACAAGGACGGCAACGCACCGCCATTGCATATACGCCACCGCGCCGAAGAAAAAACGCGCCATACCGCCACCGTCCCAGAAAAACCGGCGGAAGCATTCCATGTCGAGAACAAGGACGATATCGCCAATTTGCCGGATTAAACACGCGCGCAGAAAAACCACGAAAACCGCTTGACGGCACCGGAGGCGCTCACTAAAATGCGCGCCTCATCCTTTGGCGGAGTATAGCGCAGTCTGGTAGCGCATCTGGTTTGGGACCAGGGGGTCGGGGGTTCAAATCCCTCTACTCCGACCAGCAACCCGAAACGTGCCCGTAGCTCAACCGGATAGAGCAACGGCCTTCTAAGCCGTAGGTTACAGGTTCGAGTCCTGTCGGGTGCGCCAAGCAGGATTTCTTTTCAATGGTGGGTGTAGCTCAGATGGTTAGAGCGCCGGATTGTGATTCCGGAGGTCGTGGGTTCGATTCCCATCATCCACCCCATCACGCTTTACCATAGCGTCTCGTATCTCCCAAAAAAACCGCTGTATTTACGGCGGTTTTTTGTTTTGCGGATTGCCATATCATCCCGCCGCGTCCCATTGTATCCCACGCAATCTGTGGGACATCCAGACTATATAGCCATCCACCGAAAGCCTCATACTGTGTTGCGTCGCCTCGCCGTACAAAAGCGTACTGTCTTCGGCGACGCGCCTTGTCTGAAACTTTCGGTGGATGGCTATAAAATCAAAGTTCGCCCCACTAAACCGCCCCGTATTTATAGCCGTTCACCGAAAGTTTCAGACAAGGCGCGCCGCTGAAGACAGTACGCGGTTGTACGGCGAAGCGGCGCAACACCGTATGAGGCTTTCGGTGGATGGCTATATCAATTCAAATTCCGCAGGCGGGTTGGTGTCTGTAAAGATTTGGCCATCCATTGTGTTATGGGGTTATTTCTGCACCCGTCTGACGCTCGCGATGTCTTTGACTTGCGCGATGCGGTCAATGACGCGCGAGAGCTGCTCCATGTCGGTGATTTCCAGGCTGAAGCTGCCGTAGATGCGGTTACGGTCGTCCTGTTGCATTTTGATGTCAAGGATGGGAATTTTTTCGTTGGCGAGTATTTGACTGACGTCGCGCAGCAGGTGCGGGCGGTCGAAGGCCTCTATCGCGATGTCCACCGCGAACTGCCCGCCCGCGTTTTCGTTCCAGTGCACGTCCATGATGCGCGCCGGGTGCGCCTTGGCGAGGTGTTGCAGGTTGGGGCAGTCGGCGCGGTGGATGTTCACCCCCCGCCCCTGGCTGATGAAGCCGCGTATTGGCACCGGCGGCACCGGCTGGCAGCAGGTGGCGAAGTTCACCAGCAGGTTGTCCACGCCGGCGACGTCGATGTTTTGCCGGCTTTGTTTGCGTGGCGCTTTCACCGGGATGCGGGCGAGACGTTCGTCCAGCGTCGGTTGTTCGGCGTTTTTTTGTTGGCGCAGCGAGAGTTCGTGGATAACGCTCAAGACGCCGATGTCGCCGAAGCCGATGCCTGCGTAGAGGTCGGTGATGCTGTGGGTGTTGAAGTGTTGCGCGAGGTCGTTCAGCAGTTTGTTGTCCGGGGTGATGCCGAAGCGGCGGCTTTCGCGCTCCAACATTTCTTGTCCGGCCTGGACGCTTTTTTCTTTTTCCAGTTTTTTGAAGTAGCTGCGTACTTTGGCTTTGGCGCGCGCGCTTTGCAGGTAGCCGAGGTGGTCGTTGAGCCAGTCGCGGCTGGGGTTGGCTTCTTTTTGGGTGAGGATTTCGACGCTGTCGCCGTTTTTCAGCGCGGTGGTCAGCGGCACGATTTGCCCGTTTACTTTGGCGCCCCGGCAGCAGTGGCCGAGCTGGGTGTGGATGTGGTAGGCGAAGTCGAGCGGCGTCGCGCCTTCGGGCAAATCGACGACGCGGCCTTGCGGCGAGACGGCGTAAACGCGGTCGCGGAAGGCTTCGTTTTTGAACTGGTCAAAGACGACGTCGCCCCGGTTGTGGTCGCCGCTTTCGATCATCCGCCGCAGCCATTCGATTTGCTGCTCGAACTGTTTGCTGTGGCGGATGCCTTTTTCTTTGTAGAGCCAGTGCGCGGCAACGCCAAGCTCGGCGTGTTCGTGCATTTTGCTGGTGCGGATTTGCACTTCGATGACGCGGTTTTCCGGGCCGATGAGCGAGGTGTGCAGCGACTGGTAGCCGTTCGCCTTGGGGTGGGCGATGTAGTCGTCAAATTCTTCGGCGATGGGCTGCCACAGTTCGTTCACCACCGACAGGGTGTGGTAGCAGTCGGCTTCGGTCTCCACTTCGACGCGCACCGCGCGAATGTCGTTCAACTGCTCGAAGCGCAGGCCTTTGCGCTTCATTTTCAGGTAGATGCTGTTGATGTGTTTGACGCGACCATAGAGGCGTTTGACGGTGACGCCCGCGTCGGTGAGGCGGTAGCGCAAGAGGTCGATGATGCGGGCGATGTAGCGCTCGCGATCAACGCGCTTGCCTTCGAGTTCGCCCGATATTTCCTGATAAATATCCGGTTCAAGGGTGCGCAGCGCGCGGTCTTCCAGCTCCCATTTGAGCTGGGCGATGCCGAGACGGTTCGCCAGCGGCGCCAGCAGGTCGCGGGTTTGCAGGGCGAGACGCTGTTGCTCGGCGGCGCTGTACTGGTTCATGTGGCGCATCAGCACGACTTGCAGCGCGAGTTTCAAGATAACGGCGCGCATATCGCTCGCCATCGCCAACAGCATTTTGCGCAGGCGCTCAAGGTCGCTTTGCTCCTGCTCGTGCAGGTGGTCGATGAGGGAGAGGTCGTCCAGCGCTTGCAACAGCGGGGTGACGGCCTTGCAGGGGCTTTCGGCGAGCGCTTCGGCGTCGAGATGCTTTTTCCGCCACGGCGCGACGAGCAGTCCGGCGGCAAGCAGGCTGGCATCGCCGCGCAGGTCGAGCAGGAGGTCAAGCAGCATCTGGCTGCGTTCGTCCGGCGGGGTCGGGGTGCGGGAGGCGAGTTCCCACGCGGCGGCAATGAGCTCGCGCGCGGCGGTGTCGGTGTAGTGTTCCTGGGCGGCGGTGAGCCAGGCGGGGTGGGTGGCGGTGTTCATTCGTGGTTTTCCGGGCGATTGGTTTGCTTGCAGAGTAGCGAGTCATATTCAAGGTGTGAAGTATAGCGCTTTCAACGCGCCTGACTGCCCGGTAGTGGCAAGACCAGCGTCTGCACGCCTCGCTGCGTTGGCAGCAGCTCCAGATACAGAAATGCGCCATCGCGGCGCATCCCTTTCGGCAAATGCACCGGGTCACGCAGAGTGGCAAAAGCGGCGAGATAGCGGTTCACGTTCAACAGGCGCGCCTGGTAGTCGTCCATGGTTGTGAGCCTGCACAATCCGTCGCGTGGTGCGCAGAAATCAAACACGGGATGCCGGGGCGGCACGGCCACTTCGCCGCGTGCGACCGCTGTCAATACTTCCGGCGCGGCGTAGCGGGTAAAGCCGCGAATGGAATAGCGGGGCAGATGCCGCAGTACGAAGGAATAGGCGACCGTCATCCAGTCGCCAACCGCCTCCGCCTCGCCCGACATGAAAAAGCGCCACTCACCATACATCTGCGCCGCCAGCGCCAGTTGCACGTTTGCCAGTGGCTGCAATTCGTCGCACGTTGCGGGCAGTGGCGCATCCGCAGGCAGCTCCGCCCGCATCGCCGCCAGCGGGCGTACGTTCTGCTCAAGCAGCGCCACGCCCACCATGGCATCCAGCAGCAGGTTGTCGCTCAGGAGCAAACGCCGCCCGATAACCGCCACATCACACGCCGATTGCAGCGCTGCTTCTTGTTCGCCGCTGACAAAGCGGAAGGCGTTAACCTCGCTCAGGGCAAAGAGGCGCGTAAATTTCGGCAAATCTTCAATGCTTGCCGCGCGGCGGAAATGGGCAAAGCGCAGCAACGGCGGCAAATCCGGCAGCAACGCGGCACGCTCCACCGCAGGCAGCGCCTGCCACAATAGCAAGTTTTTTCGCGCAACGGCGAGCGGCGCCGCTTCATCCCGCTCCATCCGTGGGATTTCCCTCGGTAACGGTGCCGTAGCCTCCAGCGTCACCGCCAATGCGGCGTAACCGCTGGCACCGCTGACCGGCGCACACGCGTTTTGCAACAGCGCGACGTCGGCAGGGTGCGGCGCGGAGAGCGTGCCAATCAATATGGCAAGGGTGAGGATTGGTGCAAACATGGTGATGCCGGGGGTTAGATGCGGTCGCGTTATTGGGGTTTATAGCCATCCACCGAAAGTCTCAGACAAGGCGCGTCGCCGAAGACAGTACGCAGTTGTACGGCGAGGCGACGCAACACTGTACAGGGCTTTGTGAGGATGACTATATGAAAAAGGTGCGCCGGGGCGCACCTTGTTTGTGTGGGGTTATTGCAGGCCGCGTTGTAGTCGTTCGAGGTTTTCGCGCACGTCCACGCTGATGCCGTCCACGGCAGCGAGTGTTTCCAGTTCGGCGCGTACCAGCGCTTTGCGTTCGTTGTCCATGCGGCTGACGATGGCGTAGCCGTTGAGCATTCTCGCCGCGACTTGCGGGTTGCTGAGGAGGATGCGGCGGATTTGGCTGGCGGCGAAGCGGTAGCCGCTGCCGTCTTCGGCGTGGAAGATGGCGGGGTTTTGTTGCATCAGGGTGCTGACCAGCGCGCGGAAGCGGTTGGGGTTGTCCGGGTGGAAGTCGGGGTGTTCGGCGAGTGCGGTGATGCGCGCCAGCGCGCCTTCGCTGTGCTCTTGTGCCTGTACCGCAAACCATTTGTCGAGGACGAGCGGCTGGTCGCGGTATTTGGCGTAGTAGGTGGCGAGCGCCTGTTCGCGGTAGTGGTCGTGGCGGCGGTTGAGCGCGTGCAGGACGTTCATGCGCGTGGTCATGTTGTCGGCGCGGTTGTGCCGTTCGAGCAGTTGTTGGCGGTAGGGTTCGTCTTCAAAGAGGGCGAGGGTGCGGGCGGCAAGGCCGCGCAGTTTGCGGATGCCTGCGTCTTTGATGCTGTATTTGCCGGAGGCGGGTTCGGGCGCGTTTTCGAGCCAGTCCACCCAGTCGCGCCGCATTTTCAGCGCCAGGATGCGGACGACGCGGTCGTGGGCGGCGATGGCCGCGCTCATGTTCACCGGGTCGGGCAGGGTATTGAGCAGGGTGTTCAGCGCCGGGATTTCGAGCAGCAGGGCTTTTTCGGCTTCGCTGCGTTTGTCGTGGGCGAGGATACTCTGCATGATGTCGCTCAAGGCGGCGCTGTGTTCGCGCAGTTCGCGCGGTTTTTTGAGTGCCTGCTCGAAGAGGCGGCGGTAGAGGATTTGCATCGCCTCGAAGCGGGCAAAGCCGTCCGGCGCGTGCGCGACGATGGCGGCGAGTTCGTCGTTGTCGTAGCGGTGCTGGTAGTACACCGGCGCGGAGTAGTTTTGCATGAGTACCGGGATGAGTTCCGGTTCGGCACGCTCGAAGGTCCAGGTGGCGCTGTTTTTTTCGAGGAGCAGGGTTTGTTCGTAGTTGCCGTCGGCGAAGCGGTAGAGGCGGCCGTTGCGGCTGATGAGGGCGAGGCGGATGGGGATGACCAGCGGGCGCGGCGGGGTAACGGCGCTCGTGTCTTGCATGGCGGCGACAGTGAAGCTGCGTTCGTGCTGGTTCCAGGAGGAGGTGAAGGTGATTTTTGGGGTGCCGCGCGTGGTGTACCAGTTGAAGTATTCGCCGGTGAAGTCGTATTCGCCGCCGTCGCTCATGGCGCGGGCGAAGTCTTCGATGCGCACGGCCTGGCCGTCGTGGCGTTCGATGTAGCGTTTCATGCCGCGCTGGAAGGCGGCTTCGCCGAGGATGGTGTGGTACATCCTGATGATTTCCGCGCCTTTTTCGTACACGGTGGCGGTGTAGAAGTTGTCGATGGCGGCGTATTCTTGCGGTTGTACCGGGTGGCTCATCGGCCCGGCGTCTTCAGGGAATTGCATGGCGCGCAGGCGGATGACGTCGCCGATGCGTTCCAGCGCGCGTTCGCCCATGTCGGCGGAAAATTCCTGGTCGCGGAAGACGGTAAGGCCTTCTTTGAGCGAGAGCTGGAACCAGTCGCGGCAGGTGACGCGGTTGCCCGTCCAGTTGTGGAAGTATTCGTGGCCGATGACCGAGCGGATGCCGTGGTAGTCTTCGTCGGTCGCGGTGTCGGTGTCGGCGAGGACGAAGCGGGTGTTGAAGATGTTGAGGGATTTGTTTTCCATCGCGCCCATGTTGAAGTCGCTGATGGCAACGATGTTGAATTGTTTGAGGTCGTAGCAGAGACCGAAGCGTTCTTCGTCCCAGTGGATGGCGTCTGTCAGCGATTGCATCGCGAAGTCGGTCTGGTTGATATAGGCCGGTTCGGTGTAGATGTTGAGGCTGATTTTTTTGCCTTTGGGCGTGGTGATACGGCGGCTGATGTGGGCGAGGTTGCCGGCGACGAGGGCGAAGAGGTAGCTCGGTTTGGGGTGCGGGTCGTACCACTGCGCGTAGTGGCGGCCGCCGGGCAGTTCGCCCTGGCCGTCCGGGTCGCCGTTGGAGAGCAGCACCGGGCAGGTGTTTTGGTCGGCTTCGATGCGCACGCGGTAGGTGGCGAGTACGTCCGGGCGGTCCAGTGTCGGTGTGATGCGGCGGAAGCCTTCGGCTTCGCATTGGGTGCAGTAGATGCCGTTGGAGCGGTAGAGGCCGGAGAGTTCTTTGTTGTCGTCCGGCTTCAGCCGCACCACGGTGTGCAGGGTGAAGTCGTCGGCGACGTTTTTCAGCAGCAGCAGCTCGCCGTCGTAGTCGTATTGTCCGGCGGTGAGCGCTGTGCCGTCGATTTCTATCACGTCGAAGGCGAGGTGTTCGGCATTGAGCGCGAGGTGTTTGTCCTGCGGCAGTTCCCAGCCGTTTTCGTCGTGGCTCGGCTGGTTGCGCACGATGTGCTGGCTGTGGCTGACCAGGACTTCTCCGCTGTTTTGCAGGTCAAATTTGAGTTCGTGGTGTTTGACCGTGAAGGCTGGCGGGCGGTAGTCCGCCAGCCGGATGGTTTTCAGTGCCGTCATCTCGCTCCGTCCGTGATGGGTGGGGTTAGTGGGTCTGGTTTTTGCTCGTCTGCGCTTCCACGACGGCGATGGCCGCCATGTTGATGATGCGGCGCGTGGTCGCGTTGTTGGACAGCACGTGTACCGGTGCGTCCACGCCAATCAGCATCGGCCCGATCATGGTGGCATCGGTCGCCGCTTTCAGCAGGTTGAGGCTGATGTTGCCCGCGTCGATGTTCGGCATGATGAGCAGGTTCGCCATGCCTTGCAGGCGGTTGTCGGGGAAGGCTTCCTGACGCAGTTGTTCAATCAGCGCGCAGTCGGCCTTCATTTCGCCTTCGATTTCAAGGTCGGGGCGGCGCGCGCGGATTCGCGCCAGCGCATCGCGCATATGGCGTGCGCTCGGCAGGTAGGCGCGGGTGCCGAAGTTGGAGGCGGAGAGCAGCGCGATTTTCGGGGTGATGCCGAACATTTCCATCATCTTCACCGCGTGCAGGGTGATGGCGGTGAGTTCGTCAGCGTTCGGGTTTTCATGCACCTGGGTGTCGGTGATGAATATCGGGCCTTTCGGTGTCAGCATCAGGCTGAGCGCGGCCGGTTGGCTCATGTCGTCGTGGAGGCCGAAGACGCCGCAGACGCGCCGCAGGTGGCGTTCGTAGCGGCCAATGACGCCGCAGAGCATGGTGTCAGCGTAGCCCAGTTTGACCAGCATTGCGGCGAGGGTGGTCGGGCGGGTGTTCATCTGTACCCGCGCTTCCGCCGGATCAATGCCTTCGCGCGCCCGCAGTTCGTGGTATTTGCGCCAGCATTCTTCGTAATGCGGGTTGTTCATCGGCTCGATGAGCTGCACGTCGCGATCCAGGTCAAGCTGCATATGGCCTTCGGCGAGGCGCTCCTCGATGCGTTTGCGGCGGCCAATCAGAATCGGTTTGGCGATGCCTTCCTGCACGCAGGCAATGGCGGCACGGATGACGCGCACATCCTCGCCTTCGGCAAAGGCAACACGCAGCGGGTTGGCACGGGCGCGATCCACAATCGGCTTCATCGCAAAGCCACTCTTGTTGAAGAGCAGCGCCAGTTTTTCCTGATACTCCGCCAGATTTTCCAGCGGACGGCGGGCGACGCCGCTTTCCATCGCCGCCTTGGCGACCGCGACCGGAATCGTCGAAATCAGGCGCGGGTCAAACGGTTTCGGGATGACGTAATCCTTGCCATAAACCAGCGCCTGACCGCCATAAGCGGCCATCACTTCTTCACCGGCGGGGGATTTGGCGAGGTCAGCGATGGCATAAACCGCCGCCATTTTCATCGCTTCGTTAATCGTGGTCGCGCCGACGTCCAGCGCGCCACGGAAGAGATAGGGGAAGCAAAGGACGTTATTGACCTGGTTCGGATAATCGGAACGGCCAGTGGCGACAATCGCGTCATCACGCACCGCGTGCACTTCTTCCGGCATGATTTCCGGCACCGGGTTGGCGAGCGCCAGCACCAGCGGTTTCGCTGCCATCGTTTTAATCATCTCGCCGGTAAGCAGCCCCGCCTGCGACACACCGAGGAACACATCCGCGCCAGCGAGCGCTTCAGCGAGACTGCGCGCGTCCGTCTTGGCGACAAACTCCGCCTTGCGCCCGTCGAGCTTGCCGGGGCGGCCTTCATAAATCGGCCCTTTGGAGTCGCAGACGATGATGTTTTCCTTCTTCACGCCCAAATTGACAAACATATCCAGGCACGCCATCCCCGCCGCGCCCGCACCGGACGCAACAACACGCACCTTGCCAATGTCCTTATCCTGCAAGCGCAGCGCGTTAATCAGCGCGGCAGAGGCGATAATCGCGGTGCCGTGCTGGTCGTCGTGGAAAACCGGGATGTTCATCCGCTCCTTCAGGCGGTTTTCAATTTCAAAACACTCCGGCGCCTTGATGTCTTCGAGGTTGATGCCGCCAAACGTCGGCTCCAGCGCGGCGACCGCCTCGATGAACTTCTCCGGGTCGGCCTGGTTTACTTCAATATCAAAGACATCAATCCCGGCGAATTTTTTGAAGAGCACGCCCTTGCCTTCCATGACGGGTTTACCGGCGAGCGCGCCGATATTGCCCAGCCCCAGCACGGCAGAGCCGTTGGAAATCACCGCGACCAAATTGGCGCGGGAGGTGAGGTAATCGGCTTGCAGCGGGTCGGCTTCAATCGCCTGACAGGCATAGGCAACCCCCGGAGAATAGGCGAGCGACAAATCGCGCTGGTTGTCCAGCGCCTTGGTCGGGGTGACGGAAACCTTGCCTGCGGTCGGAAAGCTGTGATAACGCAGGGCTTCTTCTTTCAAAGAATCGCTCATGTTGAAATCTCCAAAGGGTTACGAAAAAGTCGCGTAAGTTTAACAGAAAGCCACAAACACGGGTGTCGGTTTTTGCCGCCAAAGCGCACTGCGACGGGCGTTTACATACAGGATAGCGGGAAGGCGTCTGTAAACAGCCTTCAGGCAAACAGCCGCTGCCGCCGCGCCTCAAACAGCATCACGCCGCAGGCGACCGAGACATTGAGGCTTTCCATGCCGTCCGCCATCGGAATCTGCACGAGGAAATCGCACTGCTCGCGCAGGCCGTGGCGGATGCCCTCGCCTTCGTTGCCGACGATGACCGCCAGCGGTACGGTCAAATCCGTCGCATAGAGCGATTGCGCCGCGCCGCCCGCACCGCCGACGACCCAGATGCCCTGGCGCTGCATCCGCTCCACCTCGCGCCGCAAATTGCTGACACGGAACAGCGGCAGGATTTCCGTCGCGCCGCAGGCGACTTTTTCCACCACCGGCGTCACATCCGCCGCGCGGCTGTTGGGAATCAGCACCGCGTGCGCCCCCGCCGCCGCCGCGCTGCGCAGGCAGGCGCCGAGATTGTGCGGGTCCTGGATGCTGTCCAGCACGAGTAGCAGCGGCTTTTCCACCCCGGCGATGGCGTCTGTCCAGTCTGCCGCCTGCCCGCGCGCCTCGCTCAGCGCCGCCACGCCCTGATGACGCACGCCGGGCAGCATCATTTCCAGCTCATAAAGCGCGACCGTCTCCACCGGCACGCCGCGCGCCTGCGCCTCGGCGACCAGCGCGGCGAGATTTTTCGATTTTTTGTTGTCGGCGACATAAAGGCGCAATGCCTTGCCGTCTGCCAATAATTGCTGCACGGTGTGAATGCCACCGCTGATTTTTTCGCGTTTCATAAATACTCCGAATGTGTGGGGTGGTTATTTTTGTAACTGGCCGATGCATTGTTGCGGGCGGTTACGCTGCGCTAACCGCCCCTACGGTTTGCGCTTTTGTGTTTTGATTGCAGTAGTTTTTTTCGCTTTTGTCGATTTGGCTTTAGCCGTTTTGACGGGTTTCGCCGTTTTCTCTGTTTTTTTCGCCGCCTGTTCCCGTTTTTCTGCCTTGGTCGGCGGGGTGGCCGTTTTTTTCACCGTGGTTTTGGTCGCTTTTTTATCTGCCGCTTTTTCTGCCTTGGCGACAACCGCTTTTGCCACTTTTTTCGCTGTCTTTTTGCTTTTGCCGCTTTCGTGCAGCGCCTTGCCTTTATGCGACAGCAATTCAAAATCGATTTTGCGGTCGTCAATATCGACTTTCGCTACCTGGATTTCTACCGCATCCATCAGCGCGAAGCGGTAGCCACTGCGTTCGCCGTTCAGGGTAAAGGTTTCGGCGTTGTAGTGATAATAATCGTTGGTCAGCGCCGAAACGTGTACCAGTCCGTCAATGTAAATATCGTCCAGCGTAATGAACAAACCAAAATTGGTAATGTTGGCAATGCGCCCGCTGAAGGTTTCGCCAATGCGGTGGCTCATAAATTCGCATTTGAGGAAATCCATCGCATCGCGTGTTGCTTCATCGGCACGGCGTTCGGTCATCGAGCAATGCTTGCCTTTCTCCACCATGCTTTCCGCGCTATAGCGATAATTGTCGCGGCTGCCGCCGTGTAATTGGTGGCGGATGGCGCGATGCACCAACAAATCGGGATAGCGGCGGATGGGCGAGGTGAAATGCGCATAGTGCTCAAGGGCGAGGCCGAAATGCCCCCGGTTTTCCGGGATGTAGATTGCCTGACTCATGCTGCGCAAGACCATGATTTCTATTTGTGCGAAATCGGGGCGGTCGCTGCATTGCGCCAATAAGGCGGAAAATTGTTCCGGCGTGGCATTATCCAGCGAACCCTGCCATTTAATGCCGCGCTTGCCGAGAAAATCAATCAGCTTGCCGAGGCGTTCGGCGCTGGGATGATCATGCACGCGGTAAAGCGCTGGCAATTTGTGGCGGCCAATATATTTGGCGGCGCAGATATTGGCGACAATCATACATTCTTCAATCAGGCGGTGCGATTCGAGGCGGTCGCGCGCCTTGATGGTTTCAATCTTGCCTTCGCTGTCGTAAATAAATTCCGGCTCGCTCGCATGGAAATCAATGACGCTGCGCGACAAGCGTGCCGTCCGCAAAATACGGTAAACGGCTTGCAGATTGTCCAGTGGGCGCTGTAAATGGGAAAAAGATTCGCGCAACAGGGTATTGTCGCGGAATAATATTTCTTCGACCGTTTCATAAGTCAGGCGCGCGTGTGAATGAATGACGGCATCGTGAAAGGCGCTGCGTTTGATAGTGCCATCGGGGGCAAGGGTCATTTCGCACACCATTGCCAGCCGATCGACTTCGGGATTGAGCGAGCATAAGCCGTTCGATAATTTTTCCGGCAACATCGGAATGACGCGGTCGGGGAAATAAACGGAAGTGCCGCGATTGTAAGCCTCAATATCGAGCGGGCTGTCCGGCTGCACATAATGGGCGACATCGGCAATGGCGACATAAAGGCGGTAATTCTCGCCGCGCTTTTCCGCATAAACGGCGTCATCGAAATCGCGCGCGGTAATGCCGTCAATGGTGACAAAAGGCAAATGACGCAAATCGAGCCGCCCTTCGTAATCGCTGTCGCGCAAGGCATCGGGAATGGTCTCGCATTGCGCCCGCACCGCTTCGGGAAATTCCGCCGGGATATTGTGGTTTTCAATGGCAATATCGACTTCCATCCCCGCCGCCATTGCCTCGCCCAATACTGCGACCACCTTGCCAATCGGCTGCTGGTAGCGCGACGGATAGGCGGTAATTTCGCCAATGACGACCTGCCCCGCCTTGCCGCCGCCAAGTGCGCCTGCCGGAATAATCAGGCGGTGGGTCAGGCGGCGGTTATCGGGAATGAGCGACCACACGCCCTGCTGCACCGTCAATTTGCCGACAATGCGCTTTTGCGCGCGCTCCAGAATTTCCACCGGCGCATAATCCTTGCGGCCGCGTTCATCGACATCCTTGACGCGGGCGAGGATTTTGTCGCCGTGCATCAATTCCGCCATATATTTGGGCGGAATAAAGCCATCCGCTTCGCCATTCTCCGGACTAAAGAAACCATAGCCTTCCTGATGGGCAACGACGAATCCGGCCTCCAAATCCATTTTGCGGGCGACGCCAAACCGTCCCTGACGGTTGCACATGAGTTGCCCCGCGCCCAGCATTGCCTTCAGGCGGAATTGCAGCTTTTCGCCTTCGGCCTTGTCCATGCCAAAGGCACGGGCAATTTGCGCGAAAGTCAGTAATTTGCCCTGCGCTTCCAGCCAGCTCAAAATAAATTCACGGCTGGGCAGGGGATTGTCGCCATATTTTTGTTGTTCGCGCGCGTAAAAAGGATCAAGGGCGCGCCATTGTTTGGCATCAGACATAAATAAACTCCTTCAATAAAGTGGCGCGTCAATGGCGACGCGCCCGGATAATTTCAATCATGGCGGGAAGGATGGAAATGACAATAATGGCGAGCAGAATCAGCGTCAGGTTCTCTTTGACAACTGGCTGCTGGCCAAACCAGAATCCCGCATAAGAAAACAGCGCCACCCAGGCGATACCGCCGATGACGTTAAAACGGAAAAAGCGGCCATAGCGCATATGCCCCATGCCCGCGACAAAGGGAGCGAAAGTGCGGACGATGGGGACAAAGCGGGCGAGGATAATCGTCTTGCCGCCATGTTTGGCATAAAATGCTTCAGTACGCTGCAAATAGCTGCGGCGGAAAATGCGCGAATCGGGATTGGCAAAGAGCTGCTCGCCGAAGTATTTGCCCATCGCAAAATTGACCGCATCGCCAAGAATGGCGGCGAGCATCAGTACCAAAGCCATTGCATGAATATTCATGCTGCCCAGCGCAGCAATGCTGCCTGCGGCAAAGAGCAATGAATCACCGGGCAAGAAAGGGGTGACGACCAGCCCCGTTTCGCAAAAGACGATGACAAAGAGAATGGCATAAATCCAGCCGCCGTATTGTGCGCTCAGTTCGGTCAAATGGCGGTCAATATGGAGGATGAAATTTACCGCGCCATGCAAGACGCCGCTCATAAACAGGGCGGCGAGGATGGCAACAAAAACAAGGGCAGCAATAATGAGCCAGAGGCGGCTTTTTGGGGTCATGGAGTTGCTCCGGTTATAAAGGATTGTTGATAAAATATCGGCAGACGAAACGGGTTGCGCTCATGAAGAAATAACTGGAATTGCCCATACCGGTAATGACAAATACAAAAAATGACGTATGTCCTTGATGGATGAATATTCCGGAGTTCACCATTATCCGTAATGGATGAAGCCATACAGGGTTTGTGGCGCGATGAGCGTGTACATCATAAAAGAAAAAGCTCCTGTTGCGGTGCTTTTGTGCAGGCGTTGTGTGGTACCCCGTGTCGCGCTATATAATTTGCGCCGATTTTTTCAACCTGCAAGGAACCTCCATGAACCGCAACATCCCCGCCATCCTCGTCGCTCTCGCTGCGGGCAGCGCTCACGCCGCCGCGACGTCCTTCGCCGACAGCGTTCCCGAAAAGGCTGACGGCGTGCCACTCGCCTACATCGGCAAGGACACCACCGCCGCCACCGCCTTGACGCTGACCTTCAAGCCCGATGGCGGCCACGACATCGGTGCCATTCCCCAAGGCGGCAAAGTGCAAGTGCTGCTCGCCGATGACAAAGGCAACCATCTGGTCGCCAGCGCATACGGCATTGTCGGCTGGGCGCAGGCGCGCGAGAGCAAGGACGCGGGCGACGAGAGCTTCCCCGCACTCGCCACCGTCGAAGACAAGGACGCTTACGCCACCGTCCACTATAACCCGCAACTGGCGGAAAAACGCGACGAGCGCTACTACTACAATAACGACAGCGACGACAATCCCGCCGTCGCCGGAACGCCCAAACCGAAAAAAACTGACGAAGACGACTACACCGAGACCCGCCACCGCCTGCTTGAGACCGCGCTCAAGCCCGACGGCGCGCGCTACAACGTTGATTGCAGCCCCGGCGTTGAAGGCGGGCCTTACTGCGTCCTCATCCCGGTGGCTAAAGCCCTGCCGAAAAGCGAAGACGGCATCGGTTTCCCCGAAAACCTGACCCTGCCCGGCAACGGCTACATCTATAGCGATGCAGACGACGGCAACCGCTACTTCCGCGCCCGCGAAAAATGGCGCATCAAGGGCAACGACCGCGAAAACATCGAACAGCCCTACTACTACCTCGGTGCGGACACCACCTACCAGGGGCGCTGGTACCAGGACGAAAGCGGCGAAAAAGAGCCAGAAAACCGCGCCGAATCGCTGAAGCTCACCGACCGCATCGGCGGCGACAAAACCGTCGCCGAAGTCGCGCCCGGCAGCAAAATTACCCTCGTCCTCGTCCAGCAGCGCTTCGTTGAACGCGCAGGCGAAGAACTCGACTACGAAGACCGCATCCCCGCCTGGATTCTGGTAAAAACCGCCGACGGCAAAACCGGCTGGTTCAACATCGGCGCAGGCGACGGCTTCCCCAATATCGAAGGACTGCACGGCTTCGCCGGCTAAGCCGCCGTACACCGCCCGGATGGCGCGCTGGCCGTCCGGGCATTCGCACAACCCCCTCCGCTTCCCCAAAATAAAGAAAACCATGAACCGCAACACCCTCGCCCTCCTCCTCGCTGTCGCCACAGGTAGCGCCCACGCCGCCGCCGATGCCTTCACCGACAGCATCCCCGCCAAGGCAGAAGGCATCCCGCTCGCCTACATCGGCAAAGACACCCGCGCCGCCACCGCTCTGACCCTGACCGCCAAACCGGACGGCGGCGATGCCATCGGCTACCTGCCCCAGGACAGCAGCGTCCATGTGCTGCTCGCCGACGACCACGGCAACCATCTGGTGCGCACCGACTACGGCATCACCGGCTGGGCGCAAAAAGGCGAAAAACTTGAGGCGGGCAGCGAGGCCTTCCCGGCGCTGGAGACACTCACAGAAACCTTCAACGGCGACACCCTCGCCAGCATCCACTACAACCCTCAGCTTGGCAAAAAACAGGACAGCTACTACCACTACGACGCCAATAACAAGGCCGTCGCCGGCAAAGCCCCGGCAGATGCGGGCGACGGCGCCTTCGACTACCACTTCCTGCTCGAAACCGCGCTCAAACCGGGCGGCACCGCCTACAACCTCGCTTACGCCGACATTGGCGCGAACGACCTCAGCTACCTCAGCCTCAGCAAAAAAAGCGACGCCCTGCCCGCCTACGACAGCACCCAGGGTCTGCCCACCGACCTCACCATCCCCGGCAATGGCTACCTTTACAGCTACGACGACGATGCCAGCACCCACTACTTCCCGGTGCGTGAAAAATGGCGCATCAAGGAGAACGGCGACAAAGAAGCCGCCGCACAGCCCTTCTACTACCTCGGCCTCGACAGCACCTATCACAGCCAGTGGCATGAAGAGGGCGACAAGCCCGCCGAAAACCGCGCCGTCCCCGCCAAACTGCTTGACCGTATTGACGGCAACAAGGTCGTCGCAGAAATTGCACCGGAGGGCAAAGTTGCGCTGATTCTGGGCAAACAACAACTCTGCGGCTACGACAACGCCCCGGCGGACTGCGACGACAGCGCCTGGCTGCTCATCAAAACCGCCGACGGCAAAAGCGGCTGGCTCAAAGTGGATTACCGCCAGAACGACGCGCCGAACCTGGAAGGCATCCACGGCTTTGCCGGGTAAACCGATAACCCGTAGGGCGGTTAGGCGAAGCCGTAACCGCCCGCATCCATCCGGCCAGATGATGCCGCACCGCATAAAACAACAGCGCCTCCGGGCGCTGTTTTCACATTCATCGTAGGGCGTGTGGCGGCGCAGCCGACACGCACGCTACGGGTTGCCGAAACGGGCGGTTACGGACTTCGTCCTAACCGCCCCTACGCACTGCGGCAGAAACCCGTCGTATAGCCATCCACCGAAAGTTTCAGACAAGGCGCGTCGCCGAAGACAGTACGCGGTTGTACGGCGAGGCGACGCAACACCGTATGAGGCTTTCGGTGGACGGCTATAACGGTGGGGCAAGCCCCACCCTACAGAGATGCTGGCAATGAAAAACCCCGCTTTCGCGGGGTTTTTTATGCGCAGGCGGCGGCTTCAGAATTCGTATTTGAAGCTGGCGCTGATGTAGCGCGGGTCGCCGTAGCCGTACTGGTTGAAGCTGAGCTGGTTGCGGTATTTTTTGTCGAAGAGGTTGTCGACGTTGATTTGCGCGGAGAAGTGGTCGGTGATTTGGTAGCGCCCCATCAGGTTGACCACGGCGTAGCTGTTCTGGCCGTAGTCCATGTTGGCGCCGGTGGCCGGGTTTTTGGTCTCGGTCCAGGTGCGGCTTTGCCAGGCGACGCCGCCGCCGACGGTCAGGCCGCTGACGGCGGGGACGTCGTAGGTGGCGAACAGTTTGAGTTGTTTGCGCGGGTGGGTGGTGTTCAGTTTTTTGCCTTTGGCGTCTTTGCCGCTCCATTGGGTGTAGCCCGCGCCAAGGCGTAGGTTTTCGCCGATGTTGCCGCTCGCTTCCAGCTCGAAGCCGTTGACTTTCGCGCCTTTGGCGGCGTAGTAGGCGGTGGTCGGCGGGGTGACGCCTATGATGTTTTCGCCGCTGCTTTGCGCGAGGTTGTCCTGGCGGGTGCGGTAGGCGCTCGCTTGGGTGTTCAGGCGGCCGTCGAGCCAGTTGGCTTTCCAGCCCAGTTCGTAGGTGCTGCCCCGGATGGGGTCAAGCAGGTTGTTGTTGCGGTCGCGCTCGGTCTGCGGTTTGTAGATGTCGGCGTAGCTGGCGTACACGGTTTGGTTCGGGGTGATGTCGTAGGTGATGCCCGCGTACGGGGTCCAGATGGCGCTGTTTTTTTGTGCAAATGGCTTGTTGTAGCTTTCGCCCGTGCTTTTCCAGTTGGAGACGCGGGTGCCGATGATGGTGCTGAGTTGGTCGGTGATGCGCAGGCGGGTGGCGGCGTAGAGTGCGGTTTCGGTGTCGGTCTGGTCGTGGCTCAGGCTGCGCGCGCCCCAGTTTGGCCGCGGGTAGTTGCCGTTCCAGGTGTTGAAGTCGCTGACCGGGGCGATGTCGCCTTTGTCCCAGCTGTAGGAGCTGCGGTGGTGGCGGTTGTATTGGATACCGGCGATGAGGTCGTGTTCTTGTCCCCAGGCCTGGATTTTGCCGTCGGTTTGCAGCTGGATGGTGTTTTGTTTGGCGTCGGTGTGGAATTTGCCCGGCCACGGTGTCCAGTCAAGGCCGTTGCGGTTGACGCTGCTGCCGCTGAAGTAGAAGAGTTCGGAGTCGCCGGTGGCGTTGCGGTGGTCGGCTTTGAGGCTCACGTTCCAGTTGTCATTCAGCGCTTGTTTGCCTTCGAGGAAGATGTTGGTGGTGCGGCTGTCCCAGTATGACCAGTTGGTGCTGTCGCTTTTGCCGCGTTTCCAGTTGGTGAAGCTGCCGTCGGTGTAGGTGACGGGCAGGCCGCCCCACATGGCGCCGTCTTTGTCGTTGCGCTGGTGGCTGATGCCGAGGCTGGCGCTGGTGGTCGGGGTGATGTCGGCATCCAGCACGCCGTAGAGGGTGCTGCTTTTGTCTTTTTCGCGGTCAACGAAGGTTTTGCCGCCCTGGTGGTTGGCGATGATGCGTCCGCGCAGGTTACCGGAGGCGGTGAGCGGCTGGCTGTGGTCGGCGCTGAGTTTGAGGTCGCCGTAGCGGCCGACGCCTGCTTCCAGCGCGGTTTTGCGTTCGCTGCTGTCGGCGTGTTTGCGCACGAGATTGACGCTGGCTGACGGGTTGCCCGCGCCGGTCATGAGGCCGGTCGCGCCGCGCACGATTTCGACGCGGTCGTAGATGCTGGTGTCAATGACGCTTTCGCCCGCGACCCAAGCGCCTGCCCAGTTCACATTCATGCCATCAATTTGGTATTTGTCGATGGCAAAGCCGCGCGCGCTGAAGGTGTTGCGTCCCCGGTCAAATTTGCGCACGGAGACGCCGGGCGTGCTTTCCAGGGTTTTGGCGAGGGTGGTGAGGTTCTGGTCGCGCATTTGTTGTTGGGTGACGACGCTGACGGTTTGCGGGGTTTCTTGTGCGGAGAGCGCCATGCCGGTGGCGCTCGTCATGGTGGGCACGGTGTAGTCGCGCGTGTCTTCGCTGGCGACGCGGCTTTTGTCGGCGGCGATGGTGACGGGCGCGAGGGTGGTGTTGTCGGCGGCGTGGGCGACGCTGACGCTGGCCGCGCCACAGAGGGCGAGGCGGATCGCTTGTTGTAATGTCATGGGGTTTCCTTATGGTTGGGGTTGCCGCAGGTGCAGCAGGAAGTATCCGCCGCCGAGGAGCGAGGCGAGTACGCCCGCGCCGAGCTCGTAGGGGAAGATGAGGTAGCGGCCAAGCCAGTCGGCGACGAGCATTAGCGTCGCGCCGTAGAGGGCGGCGACCGGCAGTTGTTTGTCGATGCTGACCGCGCCGCTGCGCCGCGCCAGATGCGGGGTCATCAGGCCGATGAAGCTGAGCGGGCCAACGGCAAGGGTGGCGGCGGTGCTCATCAGCGCGACGAGGACGAGCAGCACGCTGTGGCTGCGGCGCACGGCGAGGCCGAGGCTGCCGGCGACGGTTTCGCCCAGCGCCAGCAGGCGCAGCGGTTTGAGGCAGAGCAGCGCGCCTGCAAGCAGGCCGAGCGCGAGCAGTACCAGCAGCGGCGCGGTGTAGGGGCGGGCGTAGTAAGTGCTGCCGGAAAGCCAGCTCAGGACGCTTTGCAGTTGCGGGTTGCCGCTGACCTGTATCAGCGTCATCACGCCGTGCATCAGCGCGGCAATGGCGACGCCGGTTATCAGCAACCACGCCGGTTGCAGGCGGCGCGACAGCCAGAGGATAAGCACGGCGACGATGAGCGCCCCGCCCGCGCCCGCGAGCAGCAGGCCGCCGCTGCCGAGCGCGGGGAAGGCGATGAAGGCGGCGAGTACCGCCAGCGCCACGCCGGAGCTGATGCCGAGCACTTCCGGGCTGGCCATCGGGTTGCGCGTCAGCGTTTGCAGCAGTACGCCCGCGCTGGCGAGCAGGATGCCGACGGCAACGGCGCTCAGGCTGCGCGGCAGGCGGTGTTCAAGGATGATGTCGCCCTGCCAGTGCCAGCCCCAGCCGTCCGCCCCGGCGGTAAATCCTTGTAGCAGGATGGCGAGCGCGGCCAGCGCGGCGAGGCCGAGCAGCGGTTTTTGCCACGAGGTGAGGCGCGGCGCGGGCGCGGATGGCGGCGCCTCGCGCGCGATGCCCTGGCTTTTGCGCTGGCGCAGTACCAGATAAATCAGGAACGGCGCGCCGAGGACGCCGGTCATGGCGCCTGCGGGCAGCAGGGTGCCGCTGTAATGGCCGATGACATTGAGCAGGCTATCGACGATGAGCAGCAGCAGGCCACCGCTCGCGAATGACACCGCCAGCCGCGCCCCGGTCGCGCGCAGCCGCAGCAGGTGGGCGACGCTCGCCCCGGCCAGTCCGGCAAAACCGATAACGCCGACGCGGCTCACCACCTGCGCGGTAATCCCTGCCGCCAACAGCAATACCAGCAACCGCAACAGTCCGACCGGGACGCCGAGGCGGCGCGCCTGCTCATCATCCAGCGCGAGCAGGGTCAAGGGGCGCTGCAACAGGGCGAAGGCGACAGCGGCGGCAAGCGTCGTCCAGCACAGTGCGGCGACCGTCGCCCAGCCGTCCTGCAACAGCGAGCCCGCGCCCCAGACCATCACCCCCAGCAGCACGTCGTGATAAAACTGGACGATGACGGCGGCGACAGCGGCGAAGACCATATTGGCAATCAACCCGGCGAGAATCAGCGACAACGCATTCATCCCGCCCGCGTCCGCGACCAGCAGCACCAGCGCGATGGCGGCGACCGCCCCGGCAAAGGCGACCCAAAAGCTGCCGAACAGCCCCGCCGCCGGGAAAAAGAGCGTGACCAGCATCAGCGACAACTGCGCACCGCCCGCGACGGCGAGGGTGCTGTCCGAGGCGAGCGGGTTATGCACGATTTGCTGCAAGGCGCTACTGGCGAGCGCGAGCAGGCCACCGGCGAGAAACGCGGCGACGATTTCCGGCAACACCGCCATTTGCACCGCCGCTTCGGCGATGGGGAGCGTGTCCGGGTCGCGCAACAAATCCGCCCACGGCCAGTACCAGACCAGCGCCAGCCAAACGGCGGCGAGGACGAGGGCGAGCAGGGAAAAGAGAGAAAGGGTTTTGCTGGGGGTCATAAATCAGGAAGGGTTAGGGTGTCGGGTCATTTACATACAGGTTGAGCGCTCAGGTGTATGTAAATGAATCAGTGAACGGGTGTGGCGAAATGCGCCGAACTACCCCCTCCCCTGCAGGGCGAAGCCCGCAGCGGGGGAGGGGGCAGACAGGTTGCAGTCGCGGTAACGGTTGGCGAATCTTTCGCACAATGCAATGCACCTGGATAGTGCGCCAAACTCCGCTTCCCCGCCGAAACGCCCCCTCCCTCGCAGGACGCGCCAGCGTCCGCAGCGGGACTGGAACAGCTCGCGCGAAGTGCGAGAAAGGGTTGGGGAGGGGGTAGCGTCCTTGAAGTCGCCGCCGATGCAGGATAGCGCCGTAGGTCGGCCATTTATGGCCGACGCTTTTATGTCGGGCATCAATGCCCGACCTACAATCACCCCTTCACTCACCGCCATCCCCCACCATCGCCCCGCGCAAATAGCGGCCAAACAGCTCCACCGACTCCGGCCCGCCGAACAGCCACACCGCAGGCACCTTGCGCAAACAGCGCTCGCGGCCAAACCCGATGCGCCGCCACAAATAACTGCGCGAAAGCTCCGCCTCGGTCATCTGCGGGAACGGGCCGACGATGATGAGACACGTATCCTCCGGCAACTGCGCCAGCTCCGGCAGAGCGATGAGGCGGCTGCCCCAGCGGTTGCCCGCGCCCAAATCCGCCTGCTCCAGCCCCATCAACGCAAAAGCGACGCGGAACAAACTGTTCGGCGCGAAAATCCGCAACTGGCGCGCATCGACAAACTGCACCACCGCATAACGCTTCACCTCCGGCGCCGCCGCGCGAATCTCGCGCCCATAACCCGCGAGCGCCGCCTCCACCCGTTGCAAATAACCCTCCGCCGCCGCGCGTTCGCCGATGGCATCGCCCAGCTTTTGCGTCGCCGCGACATACGTCGCCCAGCTTTGCTGCGGCGCCTCATTGCCGCCGTCAAACAGCACATCAACCACCGGCACGCTCGGCGGATAGACCTCGCGCAAATGCGCGTAGAAAAAATTGTCCACCACCCGTGAAAACGGCAACTGCGCCAGCAACTTGCGGTTCGGGCGATAGCGCTCGCCCAAATCCACCACCGACGGCGGTTGCACCGGGTCGCTCATCCACACCGGATAAATCCGCTTGTCGCCCATCGCCAGCGGCGGAAAACCCATCGCGGTCAGACTGGACGCCAGCGACCAGTCCGGCGTAATCACCCGTTCCGCAGCAAACAGCGGCAGGGCAAACGCGCACAACAGCGCCAGAACCGCCCTCATACCACCGCCACCCGGTGCTTGCCGTCGGGATGATCCAGCAAATGCAACCGCACGCCGAAGACCTCCTGCAACGCCGCTGCCGACATCACCTCGCCGACCGGGGCAAAACGGCACAGCCGCCCGCCCTTCAGCGCAATCAACGCATCACAAAAACGCGCCGCCAGATTGATGTCATGAATAATCACCACCACCGTCAGCCCGCGCGCGGCGATGAGCTGCCGCACCAATTGCAGCACCTCCACCTAATAAACAATATCCAGCGCCGCCAGCGGCTCATCGAGCAGCAGCACCTCGCTCTGCTGCGCCAGACACATCGCCAGCCAGGCGCGCTGCCGCTCGCCGCCGGACAGCGTATGCACCGGCTGCTCGGCAAAACGCGCCACATCCGTCTGCACCATCGCCGCCTCCACATGAGCGACATCCTCCGGCGACGGCCGCTGCAACCTGCCCTGCCAGGGAAAGCGCCCCAGCATCACCAACTCGCGCACGAGAAAATCCGCCGCATCCGGCAACTTCTGCGGCAACGCGGCAACGCGGCAATGCGCCGCGCCCGCGCCTTCGGCGGCAGCGTGTGTACCGCCGTGCCATCGAGCAACACCGCGCCACTTGACGGCAACAACTCGCCGCCGAGCAGACGGATAAGGGTGGACTTGCCCGCGCCATTGTGGCCAATCACGCCATAAAGCTGGCCGGACGGCAGAGAAAAAGAAACCGCGTCAAGCAAAACGCGGTCGCCAGAGCGAAAAGAGACGCTATCGAGAGAAAGCATAAAAAACAGGGAGAAGCGGAAAACGCGCGCAGCATAAAGAGCGCCTTTAATAATAGTCAATCTTGTTTGAATTTATATTTTTACGCGGACGCGCACACCTAACTGAACCACGGCGAACGTGCCGCCAGGCGCGACAAAATCCCCGCCAACCGCCGCGAAATGACGCGAAAAACCGCGCACGCCGATTTCCGCCCACCATCCGCGCCCTTCCCTGCCCCGCTCCGCCAAAAAACCGTGAGAACGTTATAAAAAAAGTTTAATATCCCGTGCCGGACATTTCAGTAACAGAGGAGAATCATCATGATGCCCACCGCCCCCAACCCCGACCAACTGCGTGAACGCATCCGCCTGCTCGGCAACCTGCTCGGCAAAGTCATCGAACGCCAGGCAGGCAGCGACACCCTGCAAACCATCGAATACCTGCGCCAGGGCTTTATCGAAGAGCGCAACAACCCCGACCCGGAGCGCCGCGCCGCGCTGATGCGCACCATCGCCGCGCTCGACAACGACCGCCTGAAAAACGTCATCCGTGGCTTCAGCCTCTACTTCGCGCTTGCCAACCTCGCCGAAGAAGACCTGCTGCGGCAGGAGCGCGCCGACCTGCGCGCGCGTGGCGGCGCCCTTTGGGAAGGCTCCTTCCGCCACACCCTGCAACAATGCCGCGACAACGACCTCTCCCCGGAACAGCTCGGCGAACTCATCGCACAACTGCGCTTCATCCCCGTCTTCACCGCACACCCGACCGAAGCGCGCCGCCGCACCACCATGAGCGTCCTGCAGGAAATCTACCGCCAGTGTGAGGCACTTGACCACACCGCCGCCAACAGCCCGGCGCGAATCCATGCCGAAAAAGAAATCGCCGACCTGATAGACCTCTTGTGGTCATCCGACGAAGTACGCACCCGCAAGACGCTGGTTTACGACGAAATCAACAACGGCCTGCACTACTTCAACGTCAGCCTCTTTCAGGCCATCCCGCAGGTTTACCGCAACCTGCGCAGCGCGCTGAACGACATCTACCCAGAACTGCAACATACCGTGCTGCCGCCGCTGCTGCGCTTCGGCTCCTGGATAGGCGGCGACCGCGACGGCAACCCCTTTGTCACCCACGAAACCACCGAACAGGCGGTGCTGATGCACGCCGACAACGTGCTGCGCTACTACAGCAAACAACTCAAACACCTGCGCAAACGCCTGCTGCACTGCGCCAGCATCGTCGCCATCGACCCCGCCATCGAAGCACGCAACGAACACTACGCCCGCCTCGGCGTCACCGTCTTCGACTACAACCCCGAAGACTACAACAACGAACCCTACCGCCGCCTGCTCGCACTGATGCGTGCCAAAATCCAGCACACCAACCGCTACATCCAGAGCATGGGCGCCGACCAGGCCGCTGCCGAACACGCCTACCCCAACGCCGAAGCCTTCCTCGACGACCTCATCCTCATCCGCAATTCCTTAAAACAACACGACCCCGACCAGGCACGCGGCGACATCCAGGATTTAATCCGCCTTGTGCGCAGCTGCGGCTTCCACATGGCATCACTCGACATCCGCCAAGAATCCACCTGGCACACCAACGTCGTCGCCGACCTCTTCGCCCACGCGCCCAACCTGCCCGACTATAACGCGCTGGATGAAGCCGGCCGCCTTGCCATCCTCAGCCAGCTCATCGCCGCCCCCGGCGCGCCGCTGCTCTACGAACAAAACCTCTCGCCCGAAACCGAAGAACAACTGGCGCTAATGCGCACCATCGCCCGCCTGCGCGAACTCGTCGGCGCGCGCACCTTCGGCAGCTACAACATCTCGATGACCAACCGCGCCAGCCACATCCTCGAAGTGCTGTTCCTGATGCGCTTCGCCGGCCTCTCCGGCATCGACAGCGAAGGCCGCCCCTACGCCGCGCTGCCCATCGCGCCACTCTTTGAAACCATCGAAGACCTGAAAAACATCGACACCGTACTGCCACAACTGCTCGACAACCCCACCTATCGCGCCCTGCTCAAAAGCCAAAACGACACCCAGGAAATCATGCTCGGCTACTCCGACAGCAGCAAAGACGGCGGCATCCTCACCAGCGCCTGGCAACTCTACCGCGCCCAACAAACCATCCTCGACATCGCCCGCCGTTACCACATCAAAACCCGCCTCTTCCACGGGCGCGGCGGCTCGGTCAGCCGCGGTGGCGGCTCCACCCACCACGCCATCGCCGCACAACCGCCCGGCACCCTGCAAGGCGAAATCAAATTCACCGAACAAGGCGAAGTCCTCTACGCCAAATACGCCAACCCCGAAACCGCGGTGTACGAACTCACCATGGGCATCACCGGCGCGCTGAAAGCCAGCAGCACCCGCTTTGCCAAAACCCCGGTCAAACTCGCCCAATACGAACAACTGGCCGAACGCCTCGCCGATGCCTGCGAACAACGCTACCGCGACCTCACCGACCGCACCGAAGGCCTCTACCAATTCTTTGCCGATACCACCCCGGTACGCGAAATCAGCCTGCTCAACATCGGCTCGCGCCCGGCGCACCGCCGCAAAGGCACACCGACCAAACAAACCATCCGCGCCATCCCGTGGGTGTTCGGCTGGTCGCTCGCCCGCTTCACCCTGCCCGCGTGGTACGGCGTCGGCAGCGCGCTCGCCGCCATCCGCGCCGAAGACCTGCCGCTCATCGACGAAATGCTCGAACAATGGCCATTCTTCGACGCCTTCATCAGCAACATCGAAATGGCATTTGCCAAAACCGAACTGGCGACCGCCGACGCCTACAGCCACCTCTGTGCCGACGAAACCCTGCGGCAAACGGTAATGGCCGCCATCGGCGACGAATACCAAAAAACCCTCGCCGGCCTCAACACCATCCTCAAACAGCGCCACCTGCTGGAGCACCAGCCGCGCCTCGCCGAATCCCTGCGCTGGCGCGACCCCTACCTCGACCCGATCAACCACATCCAGATCGAACTCTTGCGCCGCAGCCGCGCGAAAAACAACGAAGACGCGGACATCAACGACCCGCTGATTCGCTCCATCAACGCACTCGCCGCCGGCCTGCGCAATACCGGCTAGACGAGCCAACACCAAAAGGGCGGGAAAACCCGCGTCGTACACCGCGTACTGTCTTCGGCGACGCGCCTTGTCTGAAACTTTCGGTGATGGCTATAAATCTGTAGTCAACTGTGTTCCCCAACCCGTCGGTTGGGGAAACCAAACCCGGTAATTATGCGGTTTACGGCCCGGATTCCTCCGTCTGTTCAAGGCTTGCGAGATAGTCCCGCATCCGCGCGTTCAAAATCCGCAGCAGTTTGTGCATACACGCATTTATCGCCACCTTGAACGGCTTGCCACGGTTCATCAGCCGCTCGTAAAACTCCTTGATTTTCGGCTCAAAGCGCGTCGCCGTCAGCGCCGCCATGTACAACGCGTTGCGCACTATCTTGCGCCCGCCGATGCAGCCGGTC
Organism: Cardiobacterium sp.; assembly: GCF_057314735.1. Classification (NCBI taxonomy): domain Bacteria; kingdom Pseudomonadati; phylum Pseudomonadota; class Gammaproteobacteria; order Cardiobacteriales; family Cardiobacteriaceae; genus Cardiobacterium; species Cardiobacterium sp. The sequence goes on along the minus strand of NZ_DBHKZK010000029.1, from coordinate 28,728 downwards.
TTTTTCTCCTTGTCGCCGCTCTGGTGCGGTAGCGGCACAACGCCTGCCAACGCCGCCGCGCGTTTGTGCGACACCTTGCCCAGCTCCGGCATCATCGACAGTAGGGTGGCGCAGGTCGTGTTTCCTACTCCCTTCGTCTCGCTGAGAATTTCGCCTTTGCCGTCGAAGCCGTTCTTGTTGTACCTGTCGATGTCTTTGTCCAGCGCGGCAATCAGTTCGCCCAAATGCGCAATCAGCGCCGTCACGCTGGCCTTCTGGCTGGCATGGGTCTGCTCAAGGCGGTTCTTCTCCATCTTGCGCATCTCCACCAACTGGCTGCGGCGCTTCACCAACGCCTCCAGCTCCTGGATTTCCGCACTTGGCGGGACGTAAAGTATGTCGTCAACCATCTTTCTCGCATCCAGCGCCTGCGCGTAATCGGCGAGCATTTTGGCGTCGAGATGATCGGTCTTGCCCAACGAGAAACTTTCAGCATATTTGTGAGTACGCTGCGGATTGGCGATGACGACGCGCATACCAGCCGCATACAACGCATTGGCCAACGGCACTTCCAGACCACCCGTGCTTTCGAGTACGACAAGGTTAACGTTATGTTTTTTCAGGTATTCGACGGTATTGGTGTGGCCGTTTGGGTTGTTCGCTTCGGTTTTGGTTTTTGGGTAGCCAAAGATGCCGATAACGACGTTTTGTTTGGCGACATCAATGCCGCCGTAGTTTTTGTTGCTCATCAATAAACCTTCCTTGCATTCGGTTGTAGTTTTCAACTGTTCGGTTGTGTTGATGGGTGGCCGCCCGCTCGTGGACTACGATGCGGATGTGGTTAATCCAAGGGTGGGGACCGAGGCGGGCGACCTGTTTGGTTGACATCATATATCGGGGAAACATACAAGGTGGGGCTTGCCCCACCGTGCCGGAACGCTGGAGTTTAATGGTGGGGCAAGCCCCACCCTACACTCGCTACAGCCCATCGGCGCGCGGATTAATAAACCCCACCCCAGCCCTCCCCCACAGGGGGAGGGAGCCGTTCAGCGGCAGCCGCATTAACCGTTATCGGAATTTATAGTCATCCACCGAAAGCCCCATAACTGTGTTGCGTCGCCTGACCGAGCACCCTAAAAAAATGGCGAAACCATTTTGCGCCGTACAACCGCGTAAGTCTTCAGCGGTGCGCCTTGTACAGAACTTTGAGTGTATCGCTATAGCTCCGCTGCGCGTAGGGTGTGTGCCGCAGGCACGCACGCGGTTGCCGATGCAAAATCCTGTGGCACAGGCGACGAGCAGGCAGGCGGTGAGGGTTGTGGGCAGGATATGGCGCATGTGTTTCTCTTGGTTGTTTGGGTAAAAACCGCGTAGTTATCCCGCTTGGCGGGTGTTGGCGTTTATGGTGGTAACGCAAGACGGCGGGTTTGGGCCCGCCGTGCGAGGCAGTCTGTTCAGGCCATCAGCGGATTTCCAGGCCGTTGCTGCCTTGGGTAATCTGGTCGCCGGATACGCCCAGCATGGAGAGTATCGAGCGGGCATCGTTGGCAATGATGCCAAGCGCCTGGCTGTCGCCATTTTTTTGGGCTTCCATGTACATCGCCATTTCCAGGCTGCCTATCCAGTACAGGGTGTCGGCCATTTTCTGTTTGTCGGTATTGGACAGGCTTTGCATGGTGCTGTCTTCTTCCATGACTTCCTGCAACTGGTGCACCAGCCCGTGGGCTTTGAGCTGGCTGAGATCGAGGTTGTTGGCGATGCCGTAGCTGATAGTAATCGCATAGGCGGTTGCAGTGGCAATGCTGGTTGTGTCGTAGCCATCAGATTCGAGAGCCTGCCGGACCTGTTTGATGAGATTGGCGTTTTTCAGGGCGGTGAGTTGCTGTTCGCTTTGATCGTTATAACTGCCCTTGTTTTTGAGTTGCTGCGCGAGTGCGGCGAACATGGCTTCATTGACTTCGTGCGTCGTGCTGTCGCTATGTTTGTATTTGTGGACGTTTTGTGTGGTCGTAGCCTGTTTGGCAGATTCGCTGCTGGTTGAATGGCTATTTTCACTTTTTAATTTTTCTAGGGCTTTTTTGTTGCGTTCGATGTTCTCGTTTACTACCTTGTCAATCCAGAAGGTATCGCTCCAATCGTAAAGTATTTGTGCCTGGACTTGCGGTGTGGTGAGCAGAATGCTGGTGCTGAAGAATGCGGCGAGCAGGGTACGTTTCATTGTGGTCTCCCAAATGGATTTGTGCAGGATTGCGCATCCTAATGTATGTATTTGTATGCGCTGTCGGGATTACGGTTTTTATATGTTAAGAAGCCCGCTGTTGTCTCTTTTGGCGGGCTATCAGGTCAGGATGAGGCGCTCAACCGTTTTTCGATGAGGCGGAAGCAACCGACGATGCACAGGGTGATGGCAAGGTAGATGCCAGCGGCGATGAGGAAGGGTTGGAAGGGTTCGTAGGTTTTGGTGAAGAGGGTATTGGCGACGCCGGTGATATCAAGCAGGGTCGCGGTGCTGGCAATCGCCGAGCCGTGCAGCATGAAGATGATTTCGTTGCCGTAGGCGGGCAGTGCGCGGCGCAGGGCGCCCGGCAGGATGATGCGGGTGCGGATTTGGTTGCGGCTCATGCCGAGGGATTTGGCGGCTTCGATTTCGCCGCGCGGGGTAGTCTCAATCGCGCCGCGCACGATTTCGGCGGTGTAGGCGGCGGTGTTCAATATGAAGGAGAGCATGACCCACGGCCAGGCCTGACGCATGAGCGGCCACAGGGCAAGCTCGCGCACGCCGGGGATGCGGCCGATAACGAGGCCGATGCCGTAGTAGAAGACGTAAAGCTGCACAAGCATCGGGGTGCCGCGAAAGATGTAGCTGAAGATGTGGACGGGCAGTTTCCAGATGATTGAGCAGCGCGCGGCGAGCAGGACGCCGCAGGGGATAGCGATGGTAAGGCCGATGGCGAGCGAGAGGCCGACCAGCCACAGGGTCTGCCACAGCCCGCCGAGCCACATGAGGAGTTGGGTGTTGTCCATTTATTGTCCTTGTACTTCAAAGCCCACGGAGTAGCGCCGCCGCAGCCACCAGAGGATGGCGATGGAGAGTGTGGTGAGGAGGAGGAAGTAGCCCGCCATGGCGCCGTAGAACCAGAAGCCGGCGTAGAGGTCTTTTTTTTGGGCGGTGCGCGCGGCAGCGTTGGCGATGCGCACGATGTCTTGCAGGCCGATGATGGAGACGAGCGCGGTATTTTTCATCAGCACCAGCCAGTTGTTGCCGAGGGACGGCAGGGAATAGCGCAGCATTTGCGGCCAGGAGATACGCCAGAAGATGGTACGACGCGGGAAGCCGTAGGCGCGCGCGGCTTCGATTTGCCCTTTGGGAATGGCAAGGAAGCCGCCACGGAAGGATTCGGCCATGTAGGCACCCATGACGAAGCCGATGACGAAGATGCCGGTGTAGAGCGGGTCGATATCGATATGCGACCAGCCGAGGCGGGTGGTGAGTGCGTTCAGCAGGTATTGGCCGCCGTAGTAGATGAGGAAGAGCTGGATGAGGTCGGGCACGCCGCGCACGAGGGTGGTGTAGGCGATAGCGGGCAGGCGCAGCCACGGGTTTTTGTGCATGCTGCCGAGGCAGGCGAGGATGCCGAAGATGAGCGAGACGAGGAGGCCGGAGAGGGCGAGCTCAAGGGTGACAAGCGCACCCTTGAGCAGTTGCTCTTTGTATTCAAGCAGGATGGTGTAGCCGTGCATGGTTATTTCGCCGTGCCGCCGGAGATGTCGTACTTGAAGTATTTGTCGTTTACTTTTTTGTACACACCGTTTTCTTTGATGGCTTTGAGTGCGGCGTTCAGGTCTTCGCGCAGTTTGTCGTCTTCTTTGCGCACGGCAATGGAGATACCTTCACCGAAGTAGGTTTTGTCGTCCACGTCGGCGCCCGCCTGTTCGAAGTCTTTGCCGGCTTCGCGTTGCAGGAAGCCGTCTTCCATCACGATTTTGTCGGCAAAAAGCAGGTCAACGCGTCCGGCGACGGCATCAAGGTTGGCTTCTTCTTGCGAGGTGTAGCGCTGGATATTGGCGTCGGGGAATTTGTCGGTGACGTAGTTGTCGAAGATGGAGGCGCGCAAGACGCCGATGACTTTGCCCTTGACGCCTTCCGGGGTCGGCTCGATGTTGCTACCTTTGGCGCGGACGAAGAGACCGGGGTTCGCGTAATACGGATCGGTGAAGGAGACGCTTTCGCGACGTTTGGGGGTGTCGTTCATGGAGGTGACGAGGGCGTCAACTTTTTTGCCTTTCAGCGCCGGGATCAGGCTTTCCCAGTCCATTTGTTCGTAACGGCATTCGCGCTTCATCTGGGCGCAGAGGGCGAGGCCGATGTCAATGTCGAAACCGATCATTTTGCCGCTGCTGTCGATTTCAGAGAATGGCGGGTAGGTGCCGTTGGTGGCGAGGATGAGGACGTCCTCGGCGGCAAGGACCGGGGCGGTGAAGGCTACCGCGAGGGCAAGGGTCAGGATTTTTTTCATGGGTCCACCTTTGTGGTTGCGGGTTGGGGGGTTGGGGCGGTTTATTTCGCTGTCCCGCCGGAGATGTCGTACTTGAAGTATTTGTCGTTCACTTTTTTGTATTCGCCGTTTTCTTTGATGGCTTTGAGTGCGGTATTCAGGTCTTCGCGCAGTTTGTCGTCGTCTTTGCGTACGCCGATGGAGATGCCCGCGCCGAAGTATTTTTTGTCGTCCACGTCGGCGCCTGCCTGTTCGAACTCTTTACCTTCGTCGCGTTGCAGGAAGCCGTCTTCCATCACGATTTTGTCGGCGAAGAGCAGGTCAACACGTCCGGCCAGGGCGTCCTGGTTGGCGTCTTCTTGCGAGGTGTAGCGCTGGATGTTGGCATCAGGGAAGTTGTCGGTGACGTAGGTGTCGAAGATGGAGGCGCGCAGTACGCCTACGGTTTTGCCTTTCACACCTGCCGGGGTTGGCTCAATGCTGCTGCCTTTGGCGCGGACGAAGATGCCAGGATTGGTGTAATACGGGTCGGTGAAGGCGACGCTTTCGCGGCGTTCCGGGGTGTCGTTCATGGAGGCGACGATGGCGTCGATTTTGTGCGTTTTCAGCGCCGGAATCAGGCCTTCCCAGTCCATTTGTTCGTAGCGGCATTCGCGCTTCATTTGGGCACAGAGGGCGAGGCCGATGTCTATGTCAAAGCCGGTCATTTTGCCGTCGCTGCCGGTTTCGGAGAATGGCGGATAGGTGCCGTCAGTGGAGAAGACCAGGACGTCGTCAGCGGCGAAAGCCGGAGCGGCGAAGGCAGCAGTGAGGGCGAGAGCCAGGATTTTTTTCATGTTTGCACCTTGATGTCTGTGGGATAAAAGGGAAAGGCGTTATTTGGCGGTACCGCCGGAGATGTCGTACTTGAAGTATTTGTCGTTGATTTTTTTGTACTCACCATTTTCTTTGATGGCTTTCAACGCAGTATTGAAGGCTTCGCGCAGTTTGTCGTCTTCTTTGCGCACGGCGATGGAGATGCCTTCGCCAAAGTATTTTTTGTCGTTTTCTTCGGGGCCGACGGCTTCGAAGTCTTTGCCTTCGTCGCGTTGCAGGAAGCCTTCTTCCATCACGACTTTATCGGCGAAGAGCAGGTCAACGCGTCCGGCGACGGCATCAAGGTTGGCTTCTTCCTGCCCGGTATAGCGCAGGATATTCGCTTCGGGGAATTTATCGGTGACGTAGTTGTCGAAGATGGAGGCGCGCAAGACACCGACGTTTTTGCCCTTTACGCCCTCTGGAGTTGGCTCAATACTGCTGCCTTTGGCGCGGACAAATAGGCCGGGGTTGGTGTAATACGGGTCGGTGAAGGCGACGCTTTCGCGGCGTTCCGGGGTGTCGTTCATGGAGGCGACGATGGCGTCGATTTTGTTGGTTTTCAGCGCCGGAATCAGGCCTTCCCAGTCGATTTGCTCGAAGCGGCATTCGCGCTTCATTTCTGCACAGAGGGCGAGGCCAATGTCGATATCGAAGCCGGTCATTTTCCCGTCTTTGATTTCGGAAAAGGGCGGGTAAGTGCCTTCAGCAGCGAGGATGAGGACATCACCAGCGGCGAACGTTTGGGCGGCAAAGCCTGCTGCGAGAGCAAGGACGAGTGTTTTTTTCATAATGTATCCCCTTTTGGAAGTTCAGCCTTTAAGGCTGTTGGACAAGAATTGGCGAACCCGTTCAGAATCGCTGTGGAAAAACAGCTTTTCCGGTCGCCCTTCTTCTTCGATCTGCCCCTGATGCAAAAACATCACATGGGTGGACACCTCGCGGGCGAACCCCATCTCGTGCGTGACCACGACCATTGTTCGCCCCTCGGCTGCCAGTTCCTGCATCAAGCGCAGCACATCGCCGACCAGTTCCGGGTCGAGCGCCGAAGTCGGTTCATCAAACAGCAAGGCGTCGGGCTCCATCGCCAGCGCGCGGGCAATCGCTACCCGCTGCTGCTGGCCGCCGGAAAGCCTGTTCGGATAATAATCGCGCCGGTCATAGAGACCGACCTTGTGCAACAGCGCCGCTGCGCGTTCCGTCGCTTCCGCCTTCGGCACTTTCAAAACGTGCACCGGCGCCTCAATCAGATTCTGCAACACCGTCTTGTGCTGCCACAGGTTGAAATTCTGGAAGACCATCGCCAGCTTCGAGCGCACCCGCTGAATCTGGCGCAGACTGCCTGCCTCGCGGCGACCGCGGCGCTTTTCCTTGATTTGCACCACCTCGCCGGCAACGCGGACCTCGCCGCGATCGGGCATTTCGAGAAAATTGAGGCAGCGCAGAAAAGTACTCTTGCCCGAACCGGACGAGCCGAGAATCGAGACCACATCGCCCTTGTGCGCGGTCAGGGAAATCCCTTTCAACACCTCGACATCGCCAAAGGACTTATGAATATCAACCGCTTGCAGCGCAGGAACAGCATCCACCGGAAACTCCCAAAAAGAAAGAAGGCAATTCTACACCAGCGCCCACGCGGCGCGATGACAAAATCGGCGCCATACCGCACCGCAACGGGATGCCATCGCCCTGCCCTACCCTGCTGCCATTATAGCCATCCACCAAAAGCCTCATACGGTGTTGCATCACCTCGCCGTACAACCGCGTACTGTCTTCGGCGATGCGCCTTGTCTGAAACTTTCGGTGGATGGCTATACTTTCAGGGGAGCGGAGAAGGTATCTGTAAACAGGATTGGCGAATCGGCGGCGGGGCTGCGGGCTTCCCCTGGGGGGAGTGTTTCGACGGGTGTTTGGGCGACGGTTGCCGTATCCGTAGGGTGGGGCTTGCCCCACCGTTATAGCAATCCTCACAAAGCCCTGTACAGCGTTGCGCCGCCTCGCCGTACTAAACTGTACTGCCTTCGGCGGCGCGCCTTGTACAGAACTTTGTGAGTATCGCTATATCGCCGGTTGTTTTGTGATGGTGGGTCGAGATCCATCCCTGTCCTCTCTCCCAAAGGGCGAGGGGCTTTTATGTTATTGTCGTGGCACGGGCACGGTTTGCAGCAGTTGTGCCAGCAGGCTGTCGGTGCTGATGTCGTCGATTTCGGCTTCTGCCGAACGCTGCACGCGGTGGCGCAGTACGGCGGGGGCGAGCGCCTTGATGTCTTCGGGGATGACGTAGCCGCGTTTTTGCAGGACGGCGCGGGCGCGGGCGGTGACGAGCAGGGCGATGCCCGCGCGCGGCCCGGCGCCCGCGGAGAATTGCGGCATGGCGCGGGTTTTGCGCACCAGCGCCAGCGCGTAGTCAATGATGCGTTCGTCCACTTGTACTTCCAGCAGCGCTTTTTGCAGGGCAGGCAGGGCGGCGGCGTCCAGGAGCGGGGTGATGGCGCTGGTGTTGTTGGCGAGCGGGGTGTCAAAGCCGAGCAGGCGGGCGAGCAGTGCTTTTTCTTGCGCTTCTGCGGGGTAGTCGATGCGGCTGTTGAGGAGGAAGCGGTCAAGCTGCGCTTCGGGCAGGTGGTAGGTGCCTTCCTGCTCGAAGGGGTTTTGTGTGGCGAGTACCATGAACGGCGCGGCGAGCGGCAGGGTTTTGCCTTCGATGGTGACTTGCCGCTCTTGCATGACTTCGAGCAGCGCCGCCTGGGTTTTGGCCGGGGCGCGGTTGATTTCGTCGGCGAGCAGCAGGTTGGTGAAGACCGGGCCGCGGCGGAATTTGAAGCGGCTTTCGCCGGGGTCGTAAATCATGCTGCCGGTGATGTCGGCGGGCAGCAGGTCGGGGGTGAACTGGATGCGCTGGAACTGGCCGTTGATGGCTTTGGCAAGGCTTTCGACGAGCAGGGTTTTGCCCAGTCCCGGCACGCCTTCGATGAGGACGTGGCCGCCGCAGAGCAGCGCAATCAGCGCTTCTTCGACGACTTGTTCCTGGCCGATGATGACGCGCTGCACGGCTTCGCGCAGGGCGGCTCCGGTGGCGCAGAGTTCTTCCAGGGCTGCATTCACATTGTGCTCCTTAGCCGCGCGATGGCGGTCATGTATGCGGTAAATTCGGATTCGTCCGACGGCACTTGTGCCGTCAGCAGGGTTTCGATGGTGGCGGCGCTGATGCCGCTTTTGTCGGCAAGGTCGGCCAGTTGTGCCGCGCGGTCGGGGTAGTGGTGTTGTCCGGCGGCGAGGTCGGCGGCAAGGCGCATTTGCACTTGTTCGCCGAGGAAGGTGTAGCCGTCGCGGTTGTCCGCCCAGTAGCCGCCTGCCGCGCGGAGGTGGCGGGCGATGTCGCGCGCCGCACCCGCCGGGGGCAACAGCAATGTGCCGAAGCGCCGCCCGTGGTAGTAGAGCAACGCGATGAGGGCGAGGGCGGCGGTCGCCAGCAGCGGCCACCAGCGCGCGCCCGGCCAGTGCCACGGCGGGCGTTCGCCAGGCAGGCCGCCTTGGATAAGCAGCGCCTGTTTGTGCTGTTGCAGCAGGTCGTGCAGGTAGGCGGCGTTGTCACCCTGCGCCAGCGGTACCGGGGCGTCTTTGGCGGTCTGGCCGGGGTAGGCGAAGGCGGCGCGGTTCGCCCACAGGCCGAAGTCGTGGCCGAGGGCGACGACGCGGCCACGGCCCACGGTGAGCTCCAACGCTACGGTGTTGCCGTCCGCATCTTTGTGTGTGGTGGCGGTGCCGCTGTAGTCAATGCGGCGCGCGACCGGGGCGATGATGTGCAGGGCGCTGCCGTCGCGCGTGCGCCAGGTGAAGCCGTCGCTTTTTTCTTCCAGCGTCTGCCATTTCAGACCGAAGGCTTCACCCGCCGCGTGGCCGCTTTCCAGCACCAAGAGGCCGCCCGCTGTCACCCATTCGCGCAGGCGGGTTTGTTGGGATTTTGGCAAATCCGCGCCGTTGTTTTCCAGCAGCAGCGCGTCTTTGTCTGGCGGGGGGAAGGCGCCACGCGGGCGGTCGGCCAGTTCCAGTTCGGTGCCGCGTTCGCGCAGGAAGTCTTGCGCCAGCGCGTAGGGGCGGTGTGCCGCCGTACCCGGCCAGCCGCGCCAGACTTGTTCCCGCGTGCCGCTGCCATCGTGTGCGGGCAGGAAGGTTGCCAGCAATAGCAGCGCGACGATGAGCGCGGCCGCGATGATTCCGGCGCGCGGTTTCATACGCCCTGCCACAGCGCCAGATAGCGCTCAATCACGCCGCGTACTGCTTCACGCGCCAGCGTCTCGTGGCCGTAAACGCCGCGTTGCCACAGCGCGAACAGCTCGCGCAGGAATTGTTGCTGCGCGGCGGGAAGCCCCGGCTGCGCGCGTTGCAGGTATTCGCTTTCGCTCTCGCCACGGATGAAAGCGGGCAGGCGGTGCCGTTCGGGCGCGGCAACGAGGCGCGCATAGAGGACGGCGAGCGCGGCAATCATGTTGCCGGAATGCCATTGTTCCAGCGCGGCATCGCGCGGCGGTGCCTTGCCGTCGTGCCAGACGTGCAAATCGGCGGTGTCGCCTGCCGCCGCTTTCGCCTGCTTCCGCCTGCCGTCGCCGCTGTAGGGGGCGATGATGACAAACAGCCACGCCGCGAGCGCCAGCGCCCCGCCAATGAGGAGGATGCGCGACAGTTCGCCGAAGCCGCTACTGCGCGGCAGATGACCCGACCAGCTTCCACCACTATTGCCATTACCGCCGCCGGAAGCCGCACGCCGGGGGACGACGCGCATTTCATACGGGCCCTGCTGCGCGTCATTGACCCGCGCCTCCACCCAGGCCTTGTCCGCCTGTGCGTCCACCGCCTGCGCCGGGGGCGCGTGCAGCACGGCAAACGCCAGCCCGGCGGCGAGCAACAGCGCGGGTAGCCGCGCCGCCAACGCCTGCAAATCCAGCGCCAGCGCCCAGCCCTCGCTGATAATGCGGCGATTCAGATAAAACATGAAACCGCAGGCGACATAGAGCAGCGTCGTCAGCGCCGCCAGCGGAAAATAGAGCACGGCGAGACTGGCATAGAGCCAGTAGGCCGCTTCATGAAAGGCGGCGTAGTCCTGCAGATACAGCGACCAGTCAATCTCAAACGGCGGCAACACATACAACATGGCGAGCAGCCACACCGCCTCCAGCAACATCAACAAAAACAGCAGCCCGTTACTTGCGCCGCTACCGCGGAAAAAACGCAGCCGCTCGCGGTAGGCGCGGCCATCAACTTCTTCCAGCAGGCGTAGCGCATGACGCACCGGTGCCATTGCCCGCGAGAAACGCAGCAGCGTCAGCTCGGCGACAATGCCGGGGGCAAAGGCAGATTTCTGCTCGCGCCAAAAATCCGCCTCCTCATGAAAAACCAGACGGCTCAGGCGCACGAGCGGCGGGCGCTCATACAGCGGCTTCAGCCACCACACCACCACAATCGCCCACAGCGGATCGCCGCTTGCCGCCCACACCACGAGCGCGAGCAAAACCGCCACGCCCCACAGCGGCAACAGCGTGCGCAGCAGGCTGAAACCATACAGCCGCGCCACCATAAAACCGAGATTGAGCGCCTCCTTCGGCGTGCGGGCACGCACCTTAATCGACAATTGGCGCATAACCGCGACCCGCCAGCGAAAAATACGCGATGACCAGCGCCCAGCAGACCGCACCGCTCAAATACTTCAGCGCCGGCGGCAGCCAAATCGCCGACCAGAACGCCTCTACCAGCGCCGCGACAAAAAAGAGCAACACCAGCGCCACCAAAATCGGGAAAAAGCGCTGCAACAACGCGCGCACCGCATCGCCGCGCCGCTGCCGGCCGGGCATAAACAACCCGCGCGCCAGCGCCAGCCCGCAGGCACCGGAAAAAACAATCGCCGTCAGCTCAAACGCCGCGTGAGTAATCACAAAGGGAAAAAACGTCACCCCGGCATAGCCGAGGGTAATCATGTGTGCGCTGACGATGCCGAAGAGCCAGCCGTTATAAATCAGCGCGACAAAGACGCCGATGCCGAGCAACGCGCCGCCTGCCACCGTGCGCAGGCCGATGCCGGTGTTATTGCTCAAATAATGGCCGAACATCAGCACATCGCTGTCCGCGCCGCGACTCTCGCCGATACGCTTGCCCTCATCCGGCTTGTACATCTCCGCGTATTCCTGCGCCTGCTCCGCCGCCACCTCCGGCAACAGCAGGCCGACGCCAAGCGCGGCCAACATCGGCAACACAAACAGCGCCGTCGCCAGCGCTACATAGCGCCACTCGCGCCGCACCGCCTGCGGCAACTCATACAAAAAATAAGCGGCAACCTTCGCGCCGCTGCCGCGCTGACGGCGGTACAACAACTGATGCCCCTGCATGGCGAGACGCTGCAAACGCGCCAGGAGCGCGGGCGAAAACCCGGCATTCTCCGCATAAACAAGCTGCTCGCACAAGGCGCGGTAGGCGGGCGGAAAATCCGTCAACAACGCCTGCTGGCGCGTGCCGCGTTCGCGTTGCCAAAAAAAATGCTCCAGCGCCTGCCACTGCGACTCATGCACCTCGACAAACTGCTGCTCCTTCATGCCGCACGCATCCCGCGCAAAAACCGCCCCCAGGCGCGCAACAGCCGCACCCGCTCGCGCCCGTCACAATCGGGCAACTTCGCCGCGAGCGGCGCGCTCAACTCGACCAGCCGCTCCTCACGGTGCGCGTCCGCATACGCGGCAAAATCCATCAACACCCGCTGCTCCTGCCGCGACAGCCGCCACGGCGGCGGCAACACCTCGCCCGGCTGCAACACCCGCGCGGCGGGCGCGGGCGCCTTCCTGAAAATCACCACCGTCCCCGCCATCCAGTCGCCGAGGCGCTGATTCTTCGGGCTCACCAACAAGGCGAGCGTGCCGACAGCAAAAAACGCGGGCAGCCAGTCCAAATAACGCAACACATTGCGCCACGCCGCCTGCGCCGCCGAAAGCGGCATCAAATCCGCGCCAATCACCTGCAAATTGCACCAGCGCTTGCCCGGTGTTACCCCGGCACACAACCACTCAAACAAAAAGAAATACCCCCAAATGAGGACAAAAGTGAGCGCGAGAAAAATGCCGTGCGCCGCCGCGCTGCCGCCAAAGAGCCGCACCGACAAAAAAGCCAGCACAAAAACACAGACCACAATCAACAACACATCGCACAACAGCGCCTGCGCCCGCGACAGCGGATCGGCCAGCACCGCGACCAGTTGCACCCCCTCCGGGGTTTCCACATAAAGCGCGTCGTCGAGGAGCATTAACGGCCTGCCGTTGCCAGCATGGCAAGCCACCCAAACAGGGCGATAGTGCCAAAAATAATAGCGATCAACATCAGCACACCGAGCAGGCGGATAATCTTCATCTGTGCCTCGCAGGCGCGCTCAATATCGCCTGCCTCACCGCTATCCATCGCCACCGTACACGCCTTGTAATAAGCACGAAAAAGAACAATCTGCCAAATCCCCATCGCCAGCGAATAAAGATTCCAAAGAAGATCCTTGCCATTATTGCTAAAAAACAACAGCAGTGTAAAAAAGACGTTGATAATCATCACAACAAACATGGCAAAGCTCCAGCGGGCGGCCGCAGGCAAATGTTCCGAAATATTGTTCATAAAAATTCCTTGTCCCAAATACAAAAAAGCGAAGGGCAGTTACGAAAGTATCCCGCCCAGCAAACCAAAAACAAAGCCAATAATAGTCAAGATGGCACTTATCTTGAAAAAAGAAGTGCTGCTGATAAAACACTGCTCCGCATCATCCATGTTGCCGTCTGTCTGCAACGCCTTGCTGGCATCGGCATAACGCCGCATCCGCATCCCCAGCACCCCAAAAATAATCATGGCGGGCAATCCCACGATTAACCCTATCAACAGCAGTTTCCCTGCCTCCTCTCCTTTCAGACTTCCAAGAATGGCTGAACCAGATTTTATCAACAGCACAATGCCTACCGGAACAGCGATAATACCGAGAAAATACCCCACGCTTTGCACCCGCGCCCAAAAAGCGCCCTTGGACAAATACTCCACCATCGCCGGGGTCAGCTCCCCGTCCGGCGCAATTGTCTGCAGGGAAGACTGCGGCGCGCGGTACAAATTGTCATCAGAACTCATGTATTCACTCCTTTTTGCTTGATAAACCGGTGGTCAATGACCGCAGGCGAGTATAAAACATTTCCACTCTTTCATGAACCTGCTTCACCTTTCGCGCCCGCCCGTGCAAGGCGTCGCCGGGTACCGCGCAACAACGAAAAAGCGCCCTTGCGGGCGCCTGTTTTGGGCAGGTTTCAGGACGATGCCTCGTTTTGCAACATTTTCAGCAAATCGTCCGGCTTGTAATAGCCGGGAATAAGCGTGCCTTTCGGGGTAATGATGGCGGGGGTACCCTGCACGCCAAACTGGTGGCCGAGCTGGTAGTGCTTTTTCACCTTGTCGGCGCGGGTTTCGACAATGTCCTTGCCGTTTTCGAGGTCGGCGAGCAGTTGCGCGCGGTTTTCTTTGGCGGAAAAGACGGTTTCCATCTGCCGTGCGATTTTGCTGCCGACGCCGCTGCGCGGGAAGGCGAGGTAGCGCACGGTGATGCCGCGCTCGTTCAGCGCACCGATGTCCTTGTGCAGCAGTTGGCAGTAGTGGCAGGAGGTGTCGAAGAAAACGGTGATGGCGTATTTTTCGTTTTTCGCCGGGAAGAGGATCATCTCGTCTTTCAGCGCTTCCAGTTTGGGCAAAAGCGGGCGGTTGCTGAGGTCAACCGGCCCCTTGTCGCCCAGTTCGACCAGGTCGCCTTGCAGGTAGTATTTGCCGTCTTCGGTGGCATAGAAAATGCCCTGTTCGGTGATGACGCTGCGCATTCCGGGGATGGGGCTGTCGCCGATTTCCACGCTTTTCAGGCCGAAGTCGTGCAGTTTTTTGCTGATGATGGCGTCATCGGCGTGCGCGCTGGCAGCCAGGGCTAGCAGGGTCAGGGCTATGGTTTTTTTCATATTTTTCTCTGTTGTGGGGAAAGGGCGCGGATTATAGCGCATCGTTTCTTGCGCGCGCGTTGCGTTTTTGTGTGGCGGCGGCTCAATTTACCCGTATAGATAGCGCAGATACCGCCCCGAAGGGCGATATTTTATTTCCGGTTTATAGCCATCCACCGAAAGTTTCAGGCAAGGCGAAGACAGTACGCGGTTGTACGGCGAAGCGGTGCAACACAGTATGAGGCTTTCGGTGGATGGCTATACATACAGGGTAGCGGGGATCGTGTATGTATAAGAGCCTGTTTAAAATCTTGGAGAACTGCATTTTTCCGTGTGCTTGTGTAGGAAACTGAAAACCGGGAAAACAGCCAATATGCCCCTCTCCCTGTGGGACTGGAACAGCTCGCGCAGCGAGAGAGGGCCGGGATGAGGGCAGCAAACGATTGAAAAAACCGGAATTTCGATTCATGAACAACATCCCTCCACCCTCTCCCCGACCCTCCCCCGCTGCGGGCTTCGCCCTGCAGGGGAGGGGGATTTTAAACAGGTTCTAAGTGGAGCAGTATCAGCCGACCGGCGCGTGGTAAAACAACACGATCAGCACCTGACCGACCATGATGCGCATGAAGGTGGTAAGCGGATAGACGGCGGCGTATTTGAGCGCGGTCTGGTCGGATTGGGAGATTTCTGTCGCAAACGGCAGTACCGGCGCGCCGGTGTGCGAGCCGGTGAGCAGGCCGCAGATTTCCGGGAAGGTCAGTTTGCCCCAGAGGCGGGCGGTGATGGCGGTGACGACGAGCGGCACGGTGGTGATGGCGATGCCGAGCACCATCCAGTAGAGGCCGTCGCCATCTTTGAGCGCGGCGAAGAAGGCCGGGCCAACGCTTAAGCCGACGCTGGCGAGGAAAAGCGCGAGGCCGAGTTCGCGCACCATCAGGTTGGCGCTTTGCGAGACGTAGTGGGTGACGGAGAAGCGTCCGCCGTAGCGGCTAATCAGAATGGCGACAATCAGCGGCCCTCCGGCAAGCCCCAGTTTGACCGGCACCGGCACGCCGGGAATCGGGATGGGGATGGCGCCCAAGACGATGCCGAGGGTGATGCCGAGGAAGAGTTCGGCAATGTGCGGGATTTGCAGGTCGCGCTTGGAGTTGCCGAAGGCGCTGACGGCGTGGCGGAGGTGGCTGTCGTCGCCGATGAGGGTGATGGAGTCGCCGAATTGCAGGCGGGTGTTGCGGTCGGGGACAAATTCAATCCCGGCGCGGCGGACGCGGCTGATGTTCACGCCGTAGCGTTCGTGGATGTTGAGGCTGGAGAGTTTTTTGTTGCAAACGCCGCTTTGGGTGACGTTCACCCGCATCGAGTTGATGTAGGCGGGCGAGGTGGTGCGCGGGTTTTCGCTGAAGATGCTGGTGCTGACCTGACCGCCGATGAGGGTCATCAGCCGGTCGGTTTCGTCGTCGCGGGCGATGACGAGGAGGATGTCGCCCTGCTGGATGTGTTTGCTGTCGTCGGCGAGGGTGATTTCGCCATTGCGGGCGAGGCGCGAGACGGCGAAGCTGGTCGGCAGGATCTGCCGCACGGCGGCGACGGTTTTGCCCGCCAGCATCGGGTTTTCGACTTGCAGCGCGATGCGGGTGACGGAGGCGGTTCCCGCGCGCAGGCGGCGCAGGGTCAGGCGTTTTTCGGCCTGTACGTTGATGCGGAAGCCGTATTTGACGAGGAAGATGGCGGCAATCAGCCCCATCACCCCGCCCGGATAGGCTGCGGCGTAACCAGCGGCCATTTGCATCGCTTGGCTGCCGTCACCGACGAGGTTGGTCAGCGTCTGCTGCGCCGCGCCGAGGCCGGGGGTGTTGGTAACTGCGCCCTGCATGATGCCGACGAGGATGGGCAGGTCGCCGCTGCCCATCTGGTAAAAGGCGAGGACAATCAGCACGTCAAACAGCACCACGACGAGCATCAGCGCGTTCAGCTTCAGCCCTTCGCGATGGAACGAGGCGAAGAAGCCGGGGCCGACCTGCAAACCGATGGTGTAAACGAAGAGAATCAGCCCAAACTCTTTGACGAAATGGGCGATATGTTCATTGATGGTAAAGCCGAGGTAGGAGAGGATGATGCCGGTGAACAGCACCAGCGTCACGCCGAAGGTGATGCCGAAAATGCGCAGGCGGCCAAGTGCGGCGCCGCTGAAGATGGTGAGGGCGTAGATGACGGCGGTGTAAGCGACGCTCTCGTGTTGGGTGAATAGCTGGGTGAGCCAGTGCATGGACAGTCCTCGCGGGCGATATTAAAAAACGGTATTTTATCGCGAACGGGGACAGTCGCGGCGAAATCAGGCGTCCTTCAGCTTCGCCCAGTCATGCACCGTCACCCCGCGCTGATCCCAAGTCAGCACTGCTTCCTGCTCCAGTTGCTTGAGCAGGCGCGACAGCGTCTCCGCGCGGATGGCGAGGTATTCGGCGAGGTCTTTCTTGTTGATGTCGAGCGGATACAGCGCGCCGTTCTTGCGCTCGCCCTGCATATGGTCGCGCAGATAATGCAAAAGGCGGGTGCGCGCATCGAACACGCTCAGCATCTCGATTTGCGTACTCAAAATCTGCACATATTCCGACAACGCGCCCATGATGGCGAGACACAGCTCCGCGTTTTTCAAAAGAATCTCGCGGAACTCGCGGTTATTGATGACCAGCAGCTCGGTGTCTTCGGTGGCGATGGCGTTGGCGGGGTAGGTGTCATGACGCATGAACATCAGCGCTTCGCCAAAACTCTGGCCACGGCTGAACAGCTTGATCGTCTTCTCCTTGCCATCCGGCGCGGAAAAATAAAGGCGCACCGTGCCGGAAAGGACGAGGAAAAAATCGGTAGTCTTCTGATTTTTGGAGAAAATCATGCTACCTGCCGAATAACGGCGACGGTGCTGGTGCCGGGTCAGACGCTGGCGGTCTTCCGGCGACAGCGGGGAAAGAAGGTAATGTTTTTCAAAGACATCAGTCATGGCGGCACCTGCTGGCGGGGAAATGTCAAGCCATTATAGACGTAAAGCGGACTGCAAGACTTCTGAATGCCGCCTGCCCCGTCACCCGCCTGCCGTCATCATGCAGAATGCGCCTGCCACTTGAGCTGTGCCGCATCCAGCAACTCCCGCGCGGCGGCAAGCGCGGATTCCACCGCCGCCGGTTCGCCGTCAAAACCCAGCTCGCTTTCAAAATGCAGCTTCGGCAGGCTGGACACCGCCACCTGCGGGAAACGCGCTTCCAGCGCACTCATCACCGGCGCCAGCTGGCTTTCCGGCGCGAACACATCCAGTGCCGCATAGTGCCGCGCGCGGCCATCGGCGCGGTAAAACGTATCCAGCACCCAGTCCATCATCGGCTGCGCCATCTGCGGAAAGCCCGGCACGCAGTGAATGCCGCGCAGCGAGAAGCCCGGAATGCCATTGACCGGATTGGGAATCAGGCTGGCGCCCTGCGGAAAATGAATCAGCTCGCGCCGCGCCGGGGTGAAATCCGCCGCGCCATATTTGGCGAGCAGCAGCGCCTCGCCCTCCGGGTGAAATTCGAGCGGCACGCCGCAGGCCTCGGCGACCGCCTGCCGCGTGCGGTCATCCGGCGTCGCGCCGATGCCGCCAAAACTCAAGACCACCTCGCCCGCTTCCAGCGCGCGGCGGTAATGGGCGACCAGCGCCGCCGCGTCATCGCCCAAAAAATGCGCTGCGGCAAGACGCAGCCCGCGCGCCTCGCACGCCGCCCGCGTGTTGGCAAAATGCACGTCCTGCCGCCGCCCGCTCAAAATCTCGTTGCCAATCACCAATAATTGCAAACACTTACTCATGACCCTGCTCCACCTGAACCAAAGAAGACACGGGCGCGGGTGCAGACGGCTTCAGCGTCAGACACACCACCCCGCAGACGATCAGCGCGATGCCAAACCACTCGCGCGCGCTCAGCCGCTCACCGAGGAAAGCAACGGCGAAAAAGGCGACGAACACCACCGACAGCTTGTCCACCGGGGCGACGTGCGCCGCCTGCCCCAGTTGCAACGCCTTGAAATAAAAGAGCCACGACAACCCTGTCGCCGTCGCCGACAGCGCGAGAAACAGCCACTGCTTGCCGCCGACAGTGGCGGGCGACTGCCACTTGCCGAGAAAACTGACCCACAGCGCGACAATGCCGACGATGAACACCGTGCGGATAAACGTCGCAAAATCGCTGTCCAGCCCCTCCAGCCCGATTTTGGCAAAAATGGCGGTCAGCGCGGCGAACACCGCTGATAACAAAGCAAAAAACAGCCAGGACATAACGCTCTCCTTCATAAAAAAATCTGCGCGCATGATAGCGCCAAACGGCATGACGGGCGGCCTACCTTAGCAACGCGGACGTCCTGAGGCGGGCGGAAACCGCATCATGGCGGACTTTGCGGCGGTTTCGCGCTAACATGAGCGCTTGTTTGGAGGAGCCTGTGTTACGTCGATTGATTTACTGGGGATTGTTGTTGCTGGCGCTGGCGCTCGCGGTGCCGGCGGGATGCTATGCCTGGATTTCCTGGAGCAGCCGCAGCTATCTCTATGACAGCGTGGCAGAAATCCCGGCGCGACCGCTGGCGCTGGTACTCGGCACGGCGAAATACACCACCGATGGCCGCGTCAATCTCTATTACCGCGCCCGCATTGACGCGGCGGCGGCGCTCTACCGCAGCGGCAAGGCGCAATACTTCATCGTCAGCGGCGACAACCGCAGCCTTTCCTATAACGAACCGGCGCAGATGCGCGCCGACCTCATCGCCGCCGGCATTCCCGCCGCGCGCATCCAGCCCGATTACGCCGGACTGCGCACGCTCGACAGCGTCTTGCGCGCCGACCGCGTCTTTGGCAACCGCGACTACATCATCGTCAGCCAGCCCTTTCACAACGCGCGCGCGGTATTCCTCGCCCGCCACCACGGCCAGGCGGTGATTGCGCTCAACGCCGCCGACCCGATGCAGTTGCGCTATCGCCTGAAAACGCAGGTACGCGAAATCGGCGCACGAATGCGCGCGGTGTGGGACGTGGTTTCCGGCAAAGAAGCGCGCCATTACGGCGAGCCAATTCCGTTTCCGCCAGAAGATTGAGGCGCGTGCTAATGAAAAAAAACCGCCCTTCGGGGCGGTTTTTATACGCGCGTAATTACCACAGCGCGTAGGGGCGGTTAGGCAAAGCCGTAACCGCCCGTTTAATTAAAACGAGCATGAGTAATTCCAGTTTTGATAAACAAGTTTAATGCCGTTTTTGCCAGGATTTGGCGGCGGGAAGCAGGGCACATTGACTGTCGCCAATGCTATCTGCGGGATAGTCTGTGTATAGCGTGATGACGGTGATTCCATCCGGGGCTTTGAATGAGCCTTGCGGGGATTCATTGGCATAAAGCGACAGGAATAGCGGTTTTCCCTGAATGTCCAGCTGATAATAGCGGCTCACAATCATGTCGGGTTCATCTTTGGGGCAGGGTTCGGTGATGGGTTCCATAATGGTGGATGCCTTGAACTGGCGGCGCAGATATTTCTCGCACAGCGCCAGGGTTTCGCAATGATGAAAGCTTTCAAACCATATCCGGGCAATCCGTTGATGATTATCCGCGAATGCCTTTATCCAGGCATTCCCGGTATCGCCACCGATGGAAGGGGTTGGATAACCGAGCTGCACGGTAAGCCGCCGCTTATATTTGGGAAAGCCAACCAGACGGCTGCGCCCGTCAAATTCGTTCGTATGGTCAAACGCTTTGCGCAATTTCTTGCGCGCTTTATGCGCTACCGGTTTATTGTCTATTTCCCAGACAATGCCTTTTATATCCGCCAAATCATGCCAGTGGCTACGCTTTGCCATCCATTCGGCGACGCGCTGCATGGACGAGGATTCTTTTTCGACGTCAATATCGCTTTCGTCACCGATTTCATCCGCGCCCGCAATGCGCAGCCGCTCAAAGGTATCAAACTCTACTTTGCGGATAAAGTCTTCGGCGCGTTCCAGTTTTGCCTGGTATTCCTTGTCTCTTTTTTCCTGCTCCGGGTCAGAATGAAAAAAATGGATACGCCCCAGCCTGGATGTTTGGTCTTCACCGGCATCCTGCGGGAAAGAGAATTTTACAGGGTATGCCGCAGCATGAATGGCAAGGGCGAGCAAGGCGGTAATATACAGGATTTTGTGCATGGTGATTTTGGGTGTTTAGTGGACGTGCGGATATTTTTTGATTAGCGGCAACAGCGGGCATTCTTTTTTTATATTATCGAGATTCCGGCTGTCCAGTTTGGGATAAAACTCCAGTTCGGTATAACCCCATTCGCCCATTCCCTGACTGCCATCCAGCTCGGCATAGAGTTTCAGGAATAAATAATGTCTGCCAAGAGCAAGGCGATAATAACGGAGCAAAGCAGGATACGGAAAGTCTGCGCCTTCGTCGCAATAGCCAGTGATGGGTGTGATGACAACCTCTTTTTTGAATTGGCGGCGCAGTATGGTTTCGCATTCTTTATGGCTACGGCAGGCATAAAATATGGTGAAGCTGGCGCTTTTGATGTCTTCTTTGTTTTTTGTCCATGCGCTAAAGTTGCCTTTGCCCGCATCGCCACCGATAGCGGGAAATTTTTTGCCCGCTTGCGTCAGCGGACGTTTTTTGAATTTGGGAAATCCAATCAGGCGGCTTTTGCCTTCGATGAAATGAATATCCAGGTGGCGCCAAAGCCAGACATATGTTTTTAGATGATGGTAAGGGACAGGCCAATTTTTATTGGCGCGATGCCATTGTATTTGCGCTACAGGTTGCAGGAATAATCCCTGCCAGCGGCTATCACGAAGCAGATGTTCGGCGACACGCTGCGCAGGCGAGGATTCTTTTTCGACGTCTATGTCGCTTTCGTCGCCCATTTCATTGGCACTTTCGTCATAAAGTCGGTTGTAGGTATTCCACTGTATTTTTTCGATGTATTCTTTGGCGCGTTCCAGGTTTTTCCGTTCTGCCTGTTCCGCAAATTCCTGGGCAAGTTCTGAAGCGTCATCAAAATGGAATGTATAGCGCGGTGTCTGGACGTGTAATTCACCAGTTTGCGCGATGGTGCTGGGCGGCGGTGCGGTGGCTGCGCGGTGGGTTTGGTATGTGATGCGCGGGTAGAGGGATTCTTGCGCATGGCTGTTGGCAGCAAGGGCGAGCAAGGCAAGCAGTATGGTGTGTGTGAGATTTTTCATCTTTTTCAGCGCTACGGTTTTGCTGTTTTGTCTTGAGCGGCACAAGGATTGAGATGCCGCTACGGTGTGCCTGCGAGTATAGGCGCGGGCGCGAAGCGCGGCAATGCGCCGCGTCGCCCTTGAATCCCCCCGCCGCGCCCCCAATTCGTCAAACATCTTCACCCTACAGGAACCATCATGTTTGACGCACACTCCACTACCATCCTTTCCGTGCGCCGTGGGCGGCACGTTGCCATCGCCGGCGACGGCCAGGTCTCGCTCGGCAATACCATCATGAAGGGCAACGCCCGCAAAATTCGCCGCCTGTACAAGAACCGCATCCTCGCCGGCTTCGCCGGGGGCACGGCGGACGCCTTTACACTCTTTGAGCGCTTCGAGGGCAAGCTGGAGGAGCAGGACGGGCAACTGCTGCGCGCGGCGGTCGAACTCGCCAAAGACTGGCGCACCGACCGGATGCTGCGGCGGCTGGAGGCGATGCTGATTGTCGCCGATGAAACCAGCACGCTGATTCTTTCCGGCAACGGCGACGTGGTCGAGCCGGAAGACAGCATCGCCGCCATTGGCTCCGGCGGGATGTTTGCGCTGTCCGCCGCGCGCGCGCTGTATCACAACACCGAGATGGACGCGCTCACCATCGCCCGCAAGAGCCTGGAAATCGCCAGCGACATCTGCGTCTATACCAACCACAACATCATTACCGACGAATTGAAGGGCTAAATGCTGCTCCCTCTCACTGTGGGACTGGAACAACTCGCGCAGCGACAAGCATTGCTTGCGAAGCAAGAAAGGGTTGGGGAGAGGAGAGCAAACGTGAACAACAGAAAATTCACATTTGCGAACCCTATTGCTACCCCCACCCCGGCCCTCCCCCGCTGCGGGCTTCGCCCTGCAGGGGAGGGAGAAATTAACACCGACCTCGCAAAAGGACACCCAAAATGGATAACAAAACCGAATACCGCGACCTCAACATGACCCCAAGTGACACGAGGGCGCGCGGTATCGGTTTGACCATCCCAAGCCGTCTGCATTACTGAATCATGCACGACCGCCATTTACCCTCCCGTACCGCGCGCACGAGCGCACGCGGTGCCAACCAAAAATTTTGAGGAATCCCACATGGATAACAAAACCGAATACCGCGACCTCAACATGACCCCGCGTGAAATCGTAGAAGAACTTGACCGCCACATCATCGGCCAGAAAGCGGCGAAGCGCGCCGTCGCCAACGCCCTGCGCAGCCGCTGGCGCCGCCGCCAAATCCCGGAGCCGATGCGCAGCGAAATCACGCCGAAAAACATCCTGATGATTGGCCCGACCGGCGTCGGCAAAACCGAAATCGCGCGCCGTCTCGCCAAACTCGCCGAAGCGCCGTTCGTCAAGGTTGAGGCGACCAAATTCACCGAAGTCGGCTACGTTGGCCGCGACGTGGACAGCATCGTCCGCGATTTGGTCGAAACCAGCATCAAGCTGGAACGCGAACGCGCGCGCAAGCAGGTGCAGACCAAGGCGCGCGAAGCGGCGCTGGAGCGCGTACTCGATGCCCTCGTCCCGCCCGCCAAAGGCGCCAGCAGTTGGCACGACGGCGCCAACGTCCCGGAAGACAACCCGGCGCGCAAAACCTACCGCGAACGCATCCTGCGCGAAGAGCTGAACGACAAGGTCATCGAAATCGAAGTGCGCGATATGCCCACCGCCTCGCACGTGGAAATCATGGCGCCGCCGGGGATGGAGGACATGAGCAGCCAGCTCTCCGAACTGTTCCAGAACCTCGGCAAACAGCGCACCAGCAAGCAGAAAATCAAAATCGCCGACGCCCTCGTCCAGCTTGCCGAAGAAGAAGCGGACAAACTCGTCTCCGAAGCGGACATCAAACAGCAGGCGATAGCGAATGCCGAACAGAACGGCATCGTCTTCATCGACGAAATTGACAAGGTGGCGAAACGCAGCGACGTCGGCGGCGCGGACGTCTCGCGCGAAGGCGTGCAGCGCGACCTGTTGCCGCTGGTGGAAGGCTCCACCGTCTCCACCAAATACGGCATGATCAAGACCGACCATATCTTGTTCATCGCCTCTGGTGCCTTCCACCTCGCCAAACCGTCCGACCTCATCCCTGAGCTGCAAGGGCGGATGCCGGTGCGGGTCGAACTGGACGCACTCGGCGTGGATGACTTCCGCCGCATCCTCACCGAGCCGGACCACAGCCTGATCAAGCAGTACACCGCGCTGCTCGCCACCGAATCGCTGCACCTCGAATTCAGCGACGACGGCATCGAAAAAATCGCGGAAATCGCCTACCACGTCAACAAAACCACAGAAAACATCGGCGCGCGCCGCCTGCACACGCTGATGGAGCGGCTGACCGAAAGCCTGTCGTTCGACGCCGCCGACCGCCCGGACGGCGACCGCATCCGCATTGACGCCGCCTATGTGGAAAACGCCCTCGGTGAGTTGTCGCAAAACGAAGACCTGAGTCGCTTTGTGCTGTGAGATCGCGCAAAGAAAATCCCGCCGTGCTGGCGGGATTTTTTTTTGTAGGGTGGGGCTTGTCCCACCGTTAGCTTCCGGGTGTTTCATCATAGTGGGTCAAGCCCCACCCTACTTGCATCGGCAGAGCCGCATAAGGTCGGGCATTTATGCCCGACATTTTGCGAGTATCGCTATAGTCGTTCACCCCTCCCGTTCGGCGAAGGCGGCGGCGATGCCGATGACAACGTTCGCCGCCTGCTCCATCACGTCCAGCGAGATGTATTCCAGCGGGCCGTGGAAATTGGCGCCGCCGGTGAAGAGGTTCGGCGTCGGCAGTCCCATGAAGGAGAGGCGCGCGCCGTCGGTGCCGCCGCGAATGGGCTCAATCACCGGCTCGATGCCCTGCGCGCGCATCACGTTTTCCGCAATTTCAATCAGGTAGCGGTGCGGTTCGACTTTCTCGCGCATATTGCGGTAATGCTCGTGGATTTCCACCGTGCCGCAGTCCGCGCCGTAGTCGCGCTGCATCGCGCTCATGGTGTCGGTCAGCATTTTGCCCCAGGCGGCGAGCTCTTCGCGGGTAAAGCTGCGCAGCGCGTAGAGCAGGCGGCAGGCTTCGAGCGAGCCTTCGATTTTGCGCAGGAAGATGAAGCCTTCGCGGCCACCGCTGGTTTCCGGCGCGGGGTGCGCGGGCAGGCGGCTTTGGAATTCGCAGGCGCGCGCCCAGCCGTTCACCGTCACCCCTTTCGCCGTGCCGGGGTGGACGCTGCGGCCGTAGAGGGTGACGACCGCTTCGTCGGCGTTGAAGTTTTCGTACTGCAATTCGCCGAGGCGGCTGCCGTCAATGGTGTAGGCGACGTCCGCGCCAAAGGCGGCGACGTCAAAGTGATTCGGGCCACGGCCAATTTCTTCGTCCGGGGTGAAGGCGATGCGGATTTTGCCGTGCGCGATTTCCGGGTGCGCCTGCAAATATTCGATGGCAGCAAGGATGATGGCGATGCCGGATTTGTCGTCCGCGCCGAGCAGCGTTGTGCCGTCGCTGGTGACGAGCGTGTGCCCGCGCAGTTCGCCGAGCTGCGGGAAGTCCTGCGGCGACAGCACCGCGCCGCTGCCTGCAAGCCGGATGTCGCCGCCGTCGTAGTGTTCGACGACTTGCGGGCGGACGTTCTCGCCGCTGAAATCCGGCGCGGTATCGACGTGCGCGAGCAGTCCCAGCACCGGCACGGCGCGGTCGGTGGTGGCGGGCAGGGTGGCGAAAAGGTAGCCCTTGTCGTCCAGGGTGATGTCGGACAATCCCATCGCCGTCAGCTCGCTGTGCAGCAGATGGAGCAAATCCCATTGCTGCGGCGTGCTGGGGACGGTGGAGCTTTTCGCGTCGGAGGTGGTATGAACCTGGACGTAGCGCAACAGGCGCGCGAGCAGGGGCTGTTTCAGGTCGGCAGGGGTCATGGTGTTTCCTTGAGATGAATGGAGCGGTCATGATAGCGCTGCGGGCGGACGGTGGCGTGCGCCATGCGAAAAAAGCCGGAGGATTCCGGCTTTTTTCGGCTATCGCGATGGGCATTACGCCAAATGGTCGCGCGTCGCGGCGAAGCGGATATCGGGATGGCGCTCCTGCGTCAGTTGCAAATTGACGCGGCTGGGGGCGACGTACACCAGTTGGCCGTAGTGGTCGTGGGCGAGGTTCGCCTGGTTTTTGTCGGTAAAGGCTTTCAGTGCCTTGTCGTCCGGCGCTTCCACCCAGCGCGCGGTGGCGACGTTCACCCCTTCAAACTGGCATTCCACGTTGTATTCCGTCTTCAATCGCTCCTGCACCACGTCAAATTGCAGCACGCCGACCGCACCCAGTATCAAATCGTTGCCAAGCAGCGGTTTGAAGAATTGGGTCGCCCCTTCTTCGCAGAGTTGTTCCAGCCCTTTTAGCAGCGCTTTCATTTTCAGCGGGTCTTTGAGGCGGACGCGGCGGAACAGTTCCGGCGCGAAGTCGGGGATGCCGGTGAATTGCAGCTCTTCGCCTTCGGTGAAGGTGTCGCCGATGCGGATGGTGCCGTGGTTGTGGATGCCGATGATGTCACCGGCGACGGCGGTGTCGATGTGTTCGCGTTCGGCGGCGAGGAAGGTGAGCGCGTCCGGGATTTTGACGTCGCGCGAAAGCCGCACCTGACGCAGTTTCATGCCGGGCGTGAAGGTGCCGGAGTTGATGCGCATGAAGGCGATGCGGTCGCGGTGTTTCGGGTCCATGTTCGCTTGTATTTTGAAGACGAAGCCGCTGAATTTGCCTTCTTCTGGGGTAACGGCGCGGGCGGTGGTGGCGCGGGCGCGCGGCGGTGGCGCGTACTCGGCAAAGCCGTTCAGCATTTCGCGCACGCCGAAGTTGCCGATGGCCGAGCCGAAGTACACCGGCGTCAGTTCGCCGCGCAAGTAGGCGTCGTGGTCAAAGGAGTTGCCCGCTTCGCGCAGCAGTTCGATTTCATCACGGAAGGCGGCGATGCTGTCCGGCAGCAATTCGTCGAGGCGCGGGTTATCAAGCCCCTGCACTTCTTCGCCGTTATTGACCAGCGCGCCTTTGCCCGGCTCGTAGAAATAGACTTTGTCTTCAAGGAGATGGTACACGCCGCGCAGGGTGCGCCCCATGCCGATCGGCCAGGTGACGGGCGCGCAGCGGATTTTCAGCACGTCTTCCACTTCGTCGAGCAGGCTCATCGGCTCGCGTCCTTCGCGGTCGAGCTTGTTGATAAAGGTAAAAATCGGCGTGTCGCGCAGGCGGCAGACTTCCATCAGCTTGATGGTGCGCTCTTCCACGCCTTTGGCGCAGTCGATGACCATCAGCGCGGAGTCCACCGCGGTCAGGGTGCGGTAGGTGTCTTCGGAGAAGTCTTCGTGGCCGGGGGTGTCGAGCAGGTTGATGACGCGGCCTTGATACGGAAATTGCATCACCGAGCTGGTGACGGAGATGCCGCGCTCCTGCTCCATTTTCATCCAGTCGGAGGTGGCGTGGCGCGCCGCCTTGCGCCCTTTGACGGTGCCCGCGAGCGCGATGGCGCCGCCGAAGAGCAGCAGTTTTTCGGTGAGGGTGGTCTTGCCCGCGTCGGGGTGGGAGATGATGGCGAAGGTGCGGCGGTCGCGGTAGTCGTTGGAAAGGATGTCGCTCATGGGATTTTGGCTATGAAAACAAGGGCGCGGATTGTAGCGCAATCGCCGGGCAGGGCGGCGCTTTTTGCGCTATCCTCACCGCAGTTTTCAACCGGAGAACGCTCATGGAACTTTTCTCGTTACAGGGTCAAACCGCGCTCGTCACCGGCGCCGCGAAGGGCATCGGCAAGGGCATCGCCACCGTGCTGCGCCGCGCGGGGGCGGAAGTCATCATCGCCGACATTGACCGCGAACACGGCGAAGCGACCGCCGCCGTACTGGGCGGGCATTACCAGCCGCTGGACGTGCGCGCGCAGGACAGTTGCCGCGCTGCCATCGCCGCTGCCGTCGCCCGCTTTGGCGCGCTGGACATCCTCTGCTCCAACACCGGCATTTTTCCGCAAAAAACACTCGCTGAAATGACGGAAGCGGACTGGGACGAAACGCACGGCATCAACCTCAAAGGCACCTTTTTCATGGTGCAGGCGGCGGCAGAGGCGATGCGCCCGCGCGGTTATGGCCGCATCGTCATCACCTCGTCCATCACCGGGCCGGTGACGGGATTCCCCGGCTGGAGTCACTACGGTGCAAGCAAGGCGGGGCAACTGGGCTTCATGCGCTCGGCGGCGCTGGAATACGCGCGCTTCGGCATTACCATCAACGCCGTCATGCCGGGCAACGTGCTGAGCGAAGGGCTGAAAGCACAAGGCGAGACGTACCTTGCGCAGATGCGCGCTGCCATCCCGACGCACACCCTCGGCACGCCGGAAGACATCGGCTACGCCGCCTGCTTCCTCGCCAGCCGCGAAGCCGCCTACATCACCGGACAGACGATTATCATCGACGGCGGGCAAATCCTGCCGGAATCGGCGGAGGCACTGCTGTAAGTGAAGGCAAAAACCCCGCTGCGGCGGGGTTTTTCGCTGTGCGGAGCACTGCCCCACCGTGCCATAATGCCCGTCCCTTCAATCACAGGAGATAACCATGAAAAACACCACCTTTTGCTACCTCGCTGGCGGATTGTCGCTTCTCGGCGGCATCCTCGCGCTTGCCAACCCCTTCGCCGCCAGCCTGACCGCGACCGTACTCGCCGGTTGGAGCTTTATCGCCGTCGGCACACTGATGCTCATCGCCGCCAACCACCCGCTTGGCTTCCATCTCGCCGTGTTCCTCCTCGGCCTGCTGGTGCTGGCGCTTGGCGTGCATCTTGTCTTTGACCCGCTGCGGGGCGTGGTCTCGCTCACCGCCGCCGTCGGCAGCCTGCTGCTGGTCGCGGGCATCCTTCGCATCAGTGCCGCGCTGCGCCTCTACGGCTATTTTCGCGGCACGCTGCTGGTTTCCGGTCTGCTCTCGTTCGTCCTCGCCGTGCTGATTTTTGCGGATTTCCCGCAATCGGCGAACGTCATCCTCGGCCTGTTCCTCGCCATCGAGCTGCTCTCCAACGGCATATCGCTCATCGTCCTCGGTATGGCGCGCAGTCGCTATTGAGCGCATAACGACGCCCGCAAAAAGCCCGCCAATATGGCGGGCTTTTGTTTGGCTATATAGCCGTCCACCCTAAATAATATACTCAATAAAAGCCCGCTCCACCGCCTGTAGCAAATCC
>NZ_DBHKZK010000028.1:0-3907 GCF_057314735.1 Cardiobacterium sp. | reverse complement strand
GCTCCCTCCCCCGTGGGGGAGGGCTGGGGTGGGGGCAGGGATACAAATTCCAAAAAACGTATGCCTTTGCCTGGTTTGGAAAGAGGTCTAATGAGTGATACCAGCAGTTGGGGCATCCATTCCGGCACCGCCACTTTCTTCACCAGCACCAGCCAGGGCAGAAAGAGAAACATGAAGGTAAAGCCGAAGATGATTTTGCCGAGCGTGATGCTGTCTTGTCGGTTCATGAAAATGGCCAATGGTTGCAAGCGGTGTCGCATCTGCTCAAAAGGTGCTGTCCTCGTACCCTTAGAATCTGTTTTAGAGTCTGGGAAAACCCGTTTTCTTATGCATAACGGGAGCAGGTAAAACCGCCGATATACCCCCTATCTCGCTACGTGAGCAATGCTTGTCCCAGTGGTACTGGGACAGCTCGCGCAGCGAGACGGAGTGGGTGAGGGTTGAAAATTCGTTGAAAAACAACAAATTCAGTTTAAGCGTAATATCACCAACCCCCACCCATCCCTCCCCCGGGCCCCACGCAAAATGCGAACGCATTTTGCGTGGGAACCCGCCCGCTGCGGGCTTCGCCCTGCGGGGGAGGGGGATTCTTGGGCTGTTTCTGTTTTACTCCACTTTACATACACTTCGAGCTCTCAAGTGTATGTAAATCGCAGGGCAAGGCGTTATTCATACCGCCATTCGGTGCCGTCGGCGGTGTCTTTGATGATGATGCCTTGCGCGGCGAGTTCCGCGCGGATGGCGTCGGCGCGGGCGTAGTCTTTCGCCGCTTTCGCTTCCGCGCGCGCGTGGATACGGGCGAGGATGTCGGCCTCGCTCAGCGAGCCGCTGTTTTCGCCCTTGAGCCACGTCGCCGGGTCTTGTTGCAAAAGCCCCAAGCGGCCGCCGAGGGTTTTCAGCGTCGCGGCGAGTGCGGTTTCGCCGCTGTTGAGGCGCCGCGCGAGGTCAAAGAGGACGGCAAAGGCTTTCGGGGTGTTGAAGTCGTCGTTCATCGCCTCGTCAAAGGCGGCGACGGCGGCGGCGTCAATAGCGCCGTCCGTGGGCGCCTTATCGAGCGCGCTGTAGAGGCGGGTCAGCGCTTTTTTTGCCTCATCGAGGGCGGCGTCGCTGTAGTTGAGCGGCCCGCGGTAATGGCTGCTGAGGATGAAGGCGCGCAGGGTTTCGCCGTCGTATTTTTTCAGGACGTCGCGCACGGTGAAGAAGTTGCCGAGCGATTTGCTCATTTTTTCGTTGTCGATTTGCACGAAGCCGTTGTGTATCCAGTAATTGACGTGCGGGTGGCCGGAGGCGCCTTCGCTTTGCGCGATTTCGCATTCGTGGTGCGGGAATTTGAGATCCATGCCGCCGCCGTGGATGTCGAAGTGTTCGCCGAGGGTCTCATTGCCCATCACCGAGCATTCGATGTGCCAGCCAGGGCGGCCTTTGCCCCAGGGGCTGTCCCATGCGGGCTCACCGGGTTTTGCCGCTTTCCACAGGACGAAGTCGAGCGGGTCTTTTTTGGCTTCGTTGACCGCGATGCGTTCGCCGGCGCGCAGGTCGTCGAGGCTGCGGTTGGCGAGTTTGCCGTAATCGGGGAAGCTGCGCACGGCGTAGTAAACGTCGCCGTTATCCGCGGCGTAGGCGTGGCCTTTGGCGATGAGGGTTTGCACGAGTTCAATCATGCCGGGAACGGCGGCGGTCGCGCGCGGCTCGACGTCCGGGCGGGCGCAGCCGAGCGCCGCTTCGTCTTCGTGCATGGCGACGATGAAGCGCGCGGTGAGGGCGTCTATCGGCTCGCCGTTTTCATGGGCGCGGGCGATGATTTTGTCGTCAATGTCGGTGATGTTGCGCACGTATTTGAGGTCATAGCCGAGCGCGCGCAGGTGGCGGGCGATGGTGTCGAAGACGACCATCACCCGCGCGTGGCCGATGTGGCAGTAGTCATAGACGGTCATGCCGCAGACGTACATGCCGATTTTGCCGGGTTCGCGCGGGGTGAAGGGGGCTTTTTGCCGGGTCAGGCTGTTGTAAAACTGCAATGCGTTCATGATTCTCTCCGGGGAAATTTTGCTAGTATAGCCGCCCCTTTGCTAACCTTGAAATGCCATGAAAAACCTGCTTTTCACCCTCGCCTTGCTCGGCGGCAGCGCGCTTGCCACGCCGACCGCCATCATCCACACTTCGATGGGCGACATCACCGTTGAGCTGGACGAAGACCGCGCCCCGGCGACGGTCGCCAACTTCCGCCGTTACGCCGAGGACGGCTTTTATAACGACACCATCTTCCACCGCGTCATCCCCGGTTTCATGATTCAAGGTGGCGGCCACACCGCCGACATGAAAGAGAAACCGGCGCGCGAGCCGATTGCCAACGAAGCGCACAACGGCCTGAAAAACACGCGCGGCACCATTGCCATGGCGCGCACCAGCAACCCGCATTCGGCGACTTCGCAATTCTTCATCAACCTCGTCGATAACGAAGCGCTCAACCCCGGCGGCGCTGATGCCTACGGTTACGCCGTCTTCGGCAAAGTGGTGAGCGGCATGAGCACCGTCGATGCCATCGCCAAAGTCAAAACCGGCGCGCGCCCGCCCTATGCGGACGTGCCGGAAAAAACCGTCACCATCCAAACCGTAGAAATCCTGCCTGAACCCAAAGAGGAAAAAGCCAAATGATCCGCTTCACCACCAACCACGGCGTCATCGACATCGAACTTGACTTCGACAAAGCGCCGATTACCGCGAAAAACTTCCAGCAATACGCCGAAGACGGCTTCTACAACGGCACCATCTTCCACCGCGTCATCCCCGGCTTCGTCATCCAGGGCGGCGGCATGGAGCCGGGCATGGTCGAAAAAGACACGCGCGAGCCGATTGAAAATGAGGCCGACAACGGCCTGAAAAACCTGCGCGGCACGCTGTCGATGGCGCGTACCAGCGACCCGCACAGCGCCTCATCGCAATTCTTCATCAACCTCGTCGATAACGGCTACCTCAACCACACCAGCAAAACCCAGGCGGGCTGGGGATACGCCGTCTTCGGCAAAGTCGTCGCCGGGCTCGACGTGATTGACAAAATCGCCGCCGTCAAAACCGGGCGCAACGGGATGCACCGCGACGTGCCCACGGAAGACGTGATTATCGAGAAGACGGAAATTCTGTAAAACATCGCCCCTGTCAGCCACCGCCGACAGGGGCTTTTTACAGGGTAGATGTATAGCCATCACCAGGGGACGTTGACAGACCTGATTTGATGCCAATGGGCAAAGGGCGCCGCTATGGCGCGGCAAGGACAGCTGATAACCGCCTCTTTCCCGAAGCAGTCTTGTGGATCGTCAGCACTGGTAGCCCGTGGCGCGAAAGGTTCACCACCACGGACAGGGCACAAAATGGGGACCCAAAATCAGGCCATCGACAAATCTAAAGACGAGATGGCCACAAAGCGACTTGTCGTGCTCCCGCGTGGGGAGCGACCTCGGTGCTGCGCGAATCGAAATGTGGCTGGTAGTTTCAATTCGCGCTCCCGCGAGGGGAGCGACTGCGCCGGAGACGGCCAGCGCTGGCAGGACTGCGGTTTCAACTCGCGCTCCCGCGTGAGGAGCGACTTTCAAGGGCGGTGGTGTCCTAAAATGTATGCTGCCTCAAACAAATCCGTAGTTGATATAGAAAAATCCGATGGCAAATGCTTTGAGGTGATAGGTTATCTTCTTGGAGAAACAACAGGTTTTACGTACCGCGCGGCATATCCGTTGGTGCAAACGGCAGTTATTCCCTTCAATGCCGACGGTATATTAGACTTCCTTCCAAACCATAACTTGCACGACACCCCAACAAAATCTCAAATCTGCTGAGCTGTTGTTTGCTGCCCCCACCCTAGGGGCTGTTTACAATTCACTCATAGCGGTAACCAAACCATGATGCAGCCCAA
>NZ_DBHKZK010000027.1:0-14562 GCF_057314735.1 Cardiobacterium sp. | reverse complement strand
AATCAGGCAAAGGTATACGTTTTTGGAATTTGTATCCCTGCCCCCACCCCAGCCCACCCCCACGGGGGAGGGAGCCGTTCTGCGGCAGATTTAAATAACTGCTGTCGTATCGCTATGGATAGTCATAAAATTATGGCTATTTTTGCAGCCAATGAATCCCCTCCCCCTGTGGGGACTGGAACAGCTCATCCGCAGGATGAGAAAGTTAGGGTGGGGGCAGCAGACAACGGCTCAGCAGGTTTGAGATTTTGTTGGGTTGTCGTGCAAGCTATGGTTCGGAAGGAAGTCTATTGTTTACGGCAAAAACGGGTAATCAATATAGCCTTTGCTGTCGCCGCCAAACATGGTAGCGCGGTCGGGCGTATTTAATGCGGCATTAAGCGCAAAGCGGCGCGGCAAATCGGGATTGGCGAGGAATGCAGCGCCGAAGGCAATCAAACCGGCAATGCCTTTTTCCAGCTCCTGCTCGCCGGTTTCTGCCGTATAACCCGTTCCGGCAATCAGTGTTTTCTCCACCATTTTGCCGAACAATTCGATTTCATCATCCTGCGGGTAATGCGGCAGGAGCGGAAACATTGGTGGGCGCTTCATGATTTCCACAAAAGAGAAATCCAGTTTGTTCAATTCATCCAGCAAATAGCGGTAAGTCGCAACCGGGTCATCAAAGGCAATACCGGCATAGGGATGCAGCGGGCTGATTTTGATGCCGACTTTATCGCCGCCAATGGCATCAATAATGGCGCGCATTGTTTCCAGGGTAAATCGCGCCCGGTTTTCGATGCTGCCGCCGTATGCGTCCGTGCGCTGGTTGGCGGATTCGGCGAGGAATTGTTGCGGCAAATAGCCATTGGCGGCGTGCAATTCGACGCCATCGAATCCGGCTTTAATCGCGTTTTTTGCCGCCTGCGCGTAATCGGCAATGGTTTGTTCTATTTCGGCAAGGCTCAAGGCGCGCGGTGTTTCGTATTCTTTTGCCCCTTGCGAGGTGAAATGTTTGACGCCTGCGACGTTAATGGCGATGGCACTCGGTGCGACCGGCAATGCGCCATTGCGGTCAATGGAATGGGCGACGCGGCCGGTATGCCACAGTTGCGCGTAAATCAGCCCGCCTTTTCCATGTACCGCTGCGGTAATTTTTTGCCAGGCGGCAATTTGCGCGTCGTTGTAAAGGCCGGGGGTGAGCGGGCTGCCAATGGCATCGGCGGAGATGTTGATGGCTTCCGACAGGATGAGTCCGGCGGAGGCGCGCTGCGCGTAGTATTCGGCGGTCATCTCGCCAACAATGCCGTTGGCATCGGCGCGGCTGCGGGTCATCGCCGCCATCACCATCCGGTTTTTCAGGGTGTGGCTGCCGAGCTGGAAAGGTTCGAGTAATTTCATGGTGTATCTCCGGTTGAATGATGCGGAGCATGGTAATCGCTGCCGTCTGGCGGATAAATCCCCCAAAATGGATAACATTTATGCGGAAATGGATTAATCTGCCAGGAAGGGCAGGGGGCATTTACATACACCTGAGCGCTCTCCCTGTATGTATATTTGGAGTCATCATGGATTTTTTGAATGAAATACCGCTGTTTGTCGAGGTTGCGCAATGTTTGAGTTTCAGCCGGGCGGCAGCGAAGCTGAATATGCCGCAGTCGTCGCTGTCGCGCCGTATCCGCACGCTGGAGCAGGCGCTGGGCGTGCAGCTCTTTAACCGCAGTACGCGCCAAATCAGGCTGACGGAGGCGGGGCAGCGCTATTTGCAGCGCGCCGCGCCGCTGGTGGAGGAGGCGCGGCTTTTGCATGACGAGCTGAGCGGTCGGTACGCGCGGCCAGGCGGGGTGTTGCGCCTGTCCTTGCCGGTGGATTTCGCGTATGAGTTTCTCGCGCCGCTGCTGCCGCAATTCGCTGCGCAATTCCCGGAGATTGTACTGGAGATGGATGTGTCGCCGCGCCGGGTGGATCTGGTCAGCGAGCCGTTTGATGTGGCGGTACGCGCGGGAATGCTGCCCGATTCGGGACTGGTCGCGCACCGCCTGTTGCAGTCGCCGCGCTATCTGTACGCCGCACCGGGCTATCTGCGGGCGCAGGGCGCGCCGGAGTCACCTGCCGCTGGCAGGTACGACGGTATGGCGACTGACGGCATTCGGCACAGCGGAGACGGTCGCCATTGGCGGGGCGTTTGTGGCGGACAGCCCCGGTCTGTTGCAGCGGCTTGCCGTCGCCGGGATGGGCATCGCGCTGTTGCCGGAGCTGGGCGCGCGCGAGGCGGTCGCCAGCGGTCGCTTGCAGCGGGTGTTGTCGCCGTGGCAGGCGGAGGCGGTGCCAATCCATGCACTAACGACGACGCGGCTGTTACCCGCAAAATGCCGCTGTTTTATTGAATTTTTGCGGGAACAGGCGGCAGGCTGACATGAGAAAAGCCGCTCGCAGGCGGCTTTACGCGTCTGCAAACGGATTGAGCAATGGCACTTGCAGGGCGGCGAAATCGCGGGTGTTGCGCGTGACCAGCGTCAGATCGTGGCGGATGGCGCTGGCGGCGATGAGCGCGTCGTTATAAGGACGCTGGTCGGGGACGTGCAGGCGGGCGCAGATGCGGGCAGTGTGGCGGTCAACCGGCAGGATGCGCGGCTCGAAGGTGGGCAGCACGGTTTCGTTCAGCCATTTTTGCAGGCGCAGAAACTGCGCTTCGTCGCCCCTGTGCTGCACCCTCAAAATGCCCTGCTCGATTTCCAGCAGGGTGATGACGCTCAGGTAGCAGCGGTCGAAATCAACCGTCCGCGTCCAGCGCGCCAATGCAGGATCGGCTTTCCCCTGGCTGATTTTGCGGATTTCCGAGAGAATGTTGGTATCGAGCAGAAACATCAGAACAATTCCTCGCGGTCGGCGATGATGCAGCGGGGAAATTCCACTTCAATCCAGTCCGATGCCGGATCGCTCAATTTTTCGGCCAGGCTCGGCTTGCCTTCCTGTAATGCCTTGTAGGCGGCGTAATTCATCAACACATAGGCGGGCTGGCCACGGTCGGTGATGCAAACGGGGGCGGTGTCGCTCATGTTTTTCGCCTTGGCGACGTTTTGGTTAAATTCACGGCTGCTGATGGTTTGCATGGTGTCCTCCAGGGAAATGTAGCAACGTTTGCACATTGTAGGCGTTTTTGCCGGCTCCAATCAACCACCCCGCACCGTTTGCTTTCATTTCTGCATCGCAGTATGGTGCCGCGTCCATGCTTTATTTGCCGGAGGCGGAGAAACAATCCATGATTACCCTGCAACAGGTACGCAAACAATATGGCACCACATTGGCGCTGGATGATATTTCCCTGACCATTGCCTGCGGCGAATTTTTTGTCCTGGTCGGACAAAGCGGCAGCGGCAAAACCACCCTGCTGAAAATGCTGAACCGTTTGATTGAGCCGGATAGCGGCACCATTCTCGTTGGCGGGGAAAACATCCGCACGCAATCTCTGCGCGCCCTGCGCCTCAATACCGGTTATGTCTTGCAGCACATTGCACTCTTTCCCAACATGACCGTCGCGGAAAATATCGGACTGATTCCCGAAATGAAAGGCTGGAGCCGGGAAAAACGTTTGGCGGCGACACGCGCCCTGATGCAACAAGTCAATTTGCCGCCGGAGATTTATCTGCACCGCTATCCGCAAGAATTGTCCGGCGGCGAGCAACAGCGCATTGGCATTCTCCGTGCCATTATTGCACAACCGCAGCTGTTATTGATGGACGAACCTTTTTCCGCGCTCGATCCCATTTCGCGGCGGCAATTGCAGGAACTGATCAAGCGCTTGCAGCAACAATTACATCTGACCATTGTCTTTGTCACCCATGACATGAAAGAGGCGCTATTGCTGGCAGACCGCATTTGCATTCTGCATCAGGGCAAAATGGTACGGCTTGATACGCCGGATGCAATTATGGCGCAGCCGGAGAATACAATGGTCGCCCGCCTCTTTGCCGGAGAAAATGAATCATGAAAGCATTGCTCGCTACCCTGCAAACCCGCCAGGGCGAATGGTGGCTGGCGCTGTTACAGCATTTGCAATTGTCGCTCACCGCATTGTTGCTCGCCATTGCCATTGCCCTGCCGCTGGCGATTGCCATTCAGCATCACAAACGCAGCGCAGCATTTATTTTGCACATTACCGGTATTTTTCAAACACTGCCCTCGCTTGCCATACTCGGCCTGCTCATTCCGCTGATGGGTATTGGCACATTGCCCGCCATTACCGCATTGGTGATTTATGCGCTGTTTCCGGTTTTGCAAAATACCATTACCGGACTGAACCAGATTGATGTCCATTTGTTGGAAGCGGCACACGCCTTTGGCATGACCCGCTGGGAGCGGCTGAAGAAATTTGAACTGGCATTGGCGTTGCCGGTGATTATTTCCGGCATTCGTACCGCAGCGGTGATGATTATTGGCACGGCGACGCTGGCAGCCCTGATTGGCGCGGGCGGATTGGGCAGTTTCATCCTGCTCGGTATTGACCGTAACAATAGCAGCCTGATTCTGATTGGTGCCTTGTCTTCGGCGGCGCTGGCATTGCTTTTTAATTATGGCATTCAGCGGCTGCAACAAATTCGCCTGCAGCGGATGTGGTTGGTATTTGTCGCCCTGCTGCTGGCATTGATGGCATCCTTTGCGCCACAATTTGGCGGCAGGCCGCAGAAAGAAACGCTCATTGTCGCGGGCAAACTGGGACCGGAACCAGAAATTCTCATTCAGATGTACAGGCTGTTGATTGAGGAAAATACGAATATGCGGGTGGAATTGAAGCCCAATTTTGGCAAAACCACCTTTCTGTATGAAGCACTGAAAGCGGGCAAAATTGATTTGTATCCTGAATTTACCGGTACGGTGACATCCAGCCTGTTGCAAACACCGCCCGAAGTATCGCATGACCCGGCTGCCGTCTATCAGGCAGCGCGCGACGGCATTTTGCGTCAGGACGATTTGATATTATTGCCGCCGATGGCCTATCAGAATACTTATGCCATTGCGGTCAGGCGTGATTTTGCCGCCCGTCATGATCTGCATACCATTGACGATTTACAAACAGTAGCTGCGACGGCGCAGGCGGGTTTTACCCTCGAATTTAATGACCGCGATGATGGCAATCAGGGACTGATAAAACGCTACGGCCTGCATTTGCAGGTTCATACGATGGAGCCCGCCTTGCGCTATCAGGCGATTGCGCACGGCGATATTCAGATTACCGATGCGTATTCGACCGACAGCGAATTACGTGAACATGATTTGCTGATACTGCAAGACAACCGGCAATTATTCCCGCCGTATCAGGGAGCACCACTGTTGCGTGCGGAAACATTGCGTCAACATCCCGAATTGTCCGGCATTCTCAACCGCCTGGCGGGACGGATTACGGCGGAAGAAATGCAGGAAATGAATTACCTTGTCAAAGTCAAAGGTAAAGCCGCCGCAGAAGTTGCCCGGCAATATTTGCAACAACATCATTTGCTCAAATAAGGAGACTACCATGCACGATTTGAAACTGTTAAGCGATACCCTGCTGCGTGCGGAAGAGCGCTTTTTGCAGACATTGGATGAAATGACGCTGGCGCAGGCCAATACCATGCCGCGACCGATAATTAAATCCGTTACCTGGCTTGTTTGGCACACCTCGCGGATGATTGACTATCAGGTGCCACCGCTCGCAGGAGAGGCGCAATTATGGTTCAGCCAGGGCTGGAAGGAAAAATTCGCCCTCGATTTGCCGGATGATACACAGGACTGGCGACATACGCCGGAAGAAGCGGCAAAAGTGGTGGTCGCCGACAAACAATTATTGATTGATTATTTGCAGGCGACGGTGGCATATGCGGTACATTATCTGCGCCATCTGCCGCAAGACACGCTGGAGGAAATTATTGACCGCAGTTGGACGCCGCCGGTGACGCGTGGGGTGCGTCTGGTTTCTACCGTGGATGATGCGGTAATGCATTCCGGGCAGGCGGTTTATACCAAACGTTTGCTATTGAACCGGACGTGATTTCTTTATCAATATTTGATAGTAATTTATGAACGGAATGGCCATTCATTTGCTGATTGCCCTGATATTGTTGCCCGTCATTTTGCTGACGGCTGCAATTTATGCGCGGCGGAAATTCAAAATCCGTTTTGGCATGGTCGCGCTGGGCGCTTTGGCATTCTTTTTGGCGGTCAATATTCTGGAGCGGATGCTTCATTTTCTGGTTTTGCGTCCGGCGGCCAATGGCAGCATTGAGCTGATTCAACAGCATCCGTGGCTTTATGCGCTATATGGCGTCATGGCCGCCGCTATTTTTGAAGAAAGCGCGCGCTGGCTGGTATTCAAATGGGTACAGAAAAGGCGGGAATTGGCCAAGTCAGACGGACTGGCTTATGGCCTTGGCCATGGCGGCATGGAAATGCTGCTGACGGGCGTGGCCATTCTTTCCCTTTATCTGATGGTTTATCTGGCACCGCCGGAATCCCGGGAAAAAATACCATTCATGATTATTGCGCAGGCAGAAACGTTGTCAGCGACTGCCATTTACTGGATGGTGCTGGAGCGCGTCTTTGCGCTGGGTGCGCAGATAGTGCTGTCGTATTATGTGCTATATGCGGCCGCAGATCGCAATATCCGTTTTTATTTTTATGCCATCCTGCTGCACGCCATGCTGGATTTACCCACCGCCCTGGTGCAGGCGGGTATTTTGGCAAAAGGATGGTTTTACGTGATGCTTGTCTTCGAACTGGCCGTGCTGCCGGTTTTGTTTATTTTTTTGACATTCATGGCCAATCCGTTTTCCGGAAAGAAAAATACCGCAGCGAAGGCGCGTTGGCGCGGAAAGCGCAATATTTCCTGAAACTGAAAGGGATGTGTTTTTTAATCTGTTCCAATGGCTGTTTTATCCGCACCCATTTGGATTGCGACACCGAATGTTCCGTTCCCCCCCCCCTGCAGGACGAAGCCCGCAGCGGGGGAGGGGGTGAATCGGCGGCAAGCGCTGTAACTGTTGTTGGAACTTCAGCCGCTACTGGTCATTTACGGCGAATTGTCAATCCAAGCGCAACACCTCTTCAAAAATACTCTTCATAAGGTTTCTCCCACTGCAAACAGCAGCCAACCACGCCAGCAACGGTATCGGCTTCCCCGGCCACCAATGCGCTCCTGCCAGGCACTTTGACAGCTCATGCCCGACGGGGAAGTTGTCGCGTATGGGGTCGCCCTTGCGCCGGCAAGCCTTGTGTCTGTTGTCGTATTTCTCCTGCGCCGGACTGGCGCTGTAGGTTCCATCGAGAGGCACTGTTGCGCTCCAGTTTGCACAGAATTTATGTGTTCCCGTTCGGCTGGCGCAAGATGGCGATAGGCGCTCATTTGTGGTCTCCTGCAAAGTTTTGAAATTTTTTGCAGTATCACTTATGAGCGTCTTTTTTGTTGCCCTTGCACTTGGATTGCAAATTCGCCGTAAACCCCCGCCGTTTCAC
This sequence comes from Cardiobacterium sp., assembly GCF_057314735.1. Taxonomy (NCBI): domain Bacteria; kingdom Pseudomonadati; phylum Pseudomonadota; class Gammaproteobacteria; order Cardiobacteriales; family Cardiobacteriaceae; genus Cardiobacterium; species Cardiobacterium sp. The sequence continues at coordinate 7,095 of NZ_DBHKZK010000027.1, read as the reverse complement.
AATGTGAAGAGACCCGCGTGCTATAATCCGCGCCCTTCCCGGCCACCGTGCAGCCCGCCACATGACCCGCAACGACACCCACTCCACCCCCATTCCGACCCGATGGATCGGGCCGCTCACCATCTGCGGCAATGCCATGAACGACACCGTCCGCGTGCCGCTCGCTACTTATGAATCCCCACTCTGGCCTTCGACCGCGCGCGGCGCGAAGGTCGCCGAACATTGCGGCGGCGTGCGCTGCACGATTGTCGATGAGCGCATGGCGCGCTCCGTCCTCCTCACCGCCGCCGATGCCGCGACCGCTTTTGCCGCGCTGCAATCCATCCGCGCCCGCCGCGACGAACTCGCCGCCGTCATCGCCGCCACCAGCCGTTTTGCCCGCCTGCTCGACCTGCACGCCGAAATTGTCGGCAATCTGCTTTATCTGCGCCTGGAATGCAGCAGCGGCGACGCTTCCGGCCACAACATGATTACCAAGGCCGCCGATGCCGCTATTTCCTGGCTGCTCGCTGAATTTCCGCAGCTTGCCTACGGCTCGATTTCCGCCAATTACTGCACCGACAAGAAGGCGAGCGCGGTCAATGGCATCCTGGGGCGCGGCAAAAATGTCATCGCCGAACTCACCGTGCCGCGCCGCCTCTGCGAACGCCTGCTGCGTACCACCCCGGAGCAAATCGTCGCGCTGAACCTGCGCAAGAATTTCATCGGCGGTATCCTCGCCGGCAGCATCCGCAGCGCCAACGCGCATTTCGCCAATATCCTCCTCGCCTTCTACCTCGCCACCGGGCAGGACGCCGCCAACATCATCGAAGGCGCGCAGGGCATCGTCCACGCCGAGACGCGCGACGGCGACCTCTACTTCTCCTGCACCCTGCCGAACCTCATCGTCGGCACCGTCGGCAGCGGCAAGGGCGACACGCTCGCCACCGTCGAAGAACACCTGCAAGCGCTGGGTTGCCGCGAAGCGCGACCCGCCGGGGAAAACGCGCGCCGCCTTGCCGCCATTTGCGCCGCCACCGTCCTCTGCGGCGAACTGTCGCTACTCGCTGCGCAAACCAACCCCGGCGAGCTGATGCGCGCCCACCTCGCGCTGGAACGCCGCGCATGAGCGACACCGCGCGCCGCAAACGCGAACACCTTGACGCCATCGCGCAAGACCCGGCGATAGAGCGCGGCAACAGCGGTTTTGCCGCCATCCGCCTGACGCACCGCGCCCTGCCGGAACTGGCACTCGCCGACATTGACACCCGCTGCGAATTTCTCGGCAAAACCCTGCGCCTGCCACTGCTGATTTCATCCATGACCGGCGGCGACGACCCGGAAATCCGCCGCATTAATCACAACCTCGCGCAAGCCGCCGAACAGAGCGGCATCGCCCTCGCCGTCGGCTCGCAGCGGGTGCAATTCACCAATCCCGCCGCCGAAGCGAGCTTCCGCCTGCGTGAGATTGCGCCGAACACCGTCCTCCTTGCCAACCTCGGCGCCGTCCAGCTCAACTACGGCTTCGGCGTTGAATACTGCCGCCGCGCGGTGGAAACGCTTGCCGCCGACGGCTTCTATTTGCACCTGAACCCGTTACAAGAAGCGGTGCAGCCCGAAGGCGATACCAACTTCGCCGGGCTTGCCGCCAAAATCGCCGCCGTCGCGCGCGCGTTGCCCGTGCCTGTTCTCTTAAAAGAAGTCGGCAGCGGTCTCTCGCCCGCCGACATCGCCCTCGGCAAACAGGCAGGCATCCGCCACTTCGACCTCGCCGGGCGGGGCGGCACCTCGTGGAGCCGCATCGAACACCACCGCCGCCGCGACCCCGCCGACAGCCTCGGCCTGACGTTTCAAGACTGGGGACTGACCACCGCCGACGCGCTGCGCATCAACCGCGCCGCCCACCCGGACGTCATCCTCATCGCCAGCGGTGGCATCCGTAACGGCATTGACATGGCGAAAGCCGTACTGCTCGGCGCCGAACTCTGCGGCATCGCCGCGCCCTTCCTCGCCGCCGCGCAAGACAGCGCCGCAGCGGTTATCGCCGCCATCACCCGCCTCGAACGCGAATACCGCACCGCCCTCTACCTTCTTGGCTGTCGCGACAACGCCGCCCTGCGCGACAACACCGCCCTCCTCCTCCCATAACAAGAGCAAAAAACATGAACATCGGCATTGACCAACTCGGCTTCTATACCCCGCACTACTACCTCGAACTCGCCGCCCTTGCCGCCCACCACCAGATAGACCCCGCCAAATACCGCCTCGGCATCGGCCAGGAACGCATGGCCGTCGCCCCGCCGGACGAAGACATCATCAGCATGGCTGCCAACGCCGGCGCCCCCGTCCTGCACGACTGCGGCACCGACGGCATCGACACCGTCCTCTTTGCCACCGAAACCAGCCTCGACCAAGCCAAATCCGCCGCCGTTAGCGTGCACCGCCTGCTCAACCTCCCCGCCAACAGCCGCACCATCGAACTCAAACAGGCCTGCTACAGCGCCACCGCCGCGCTGCAACTCGCCTGCGCCCACATCGCCCGCCACCCGGCGCGCAAAGTGCTGATACTCGCCGCCGACATCGCCAAATACGACCTCGACAGCGCCGCCGAACCGACCCAGGGCGCGGCCGCCGTCGCCATGCTCATCAGCGCCAACCCGCGCCTTGCCACCATCGCCCCGGAAAGCGGCCTCTACAGCGAAGACATCTACGACTTCTGGCGGCCGAACCACCGCAAAACCCCGCTGGTCGATGGCAAATACTCCACACTCGCCTACCTCAAGGCGCTCGAACACGCCTGGCAGGACTACCGCCAAAACGGTGGCCGCGCCTACGAAGACCACGCCGCCTACTGCTACCACCTGCCGTTTAACAAAATGGGCATCAAGGCGCACGCCCACCTCGCCCGCATCAACAACACCAGCGCCCGCGACGACACCCTCTCCGCCGGCCTCACCTACAGCCGCGAAACCGGCAACAGCTACACCGCCAGCCTCTACGCCAGCCTCGCCGCCATGCTCGACAACCGCGACGACCTCGGCGGCAAAACCCTTGGCCTCTTCAGCTACGGCTCCGGTTGCACCGGCGAATACCTCGCCGCCACCATCCACCCGGACTACCAACAACACCGCCGCCGCGACGCGCATCGCGCCCTGCTCGCCGCGCGTGAAGCGGTTGATTACGACACCTACCGCGCCTGGTGGCACGCCGCCGACGGCACGGCGGACATCACCCTGCCGCGCCACAACCCCGCGCCGTACCGCCTCGCCGCCATCGAAAATCACCGCCGCCGCTACGACACGCCTTAAAAAATACCCCCCCCGTGGGGGAAGGTTGGGGTGGGGTTCGCCTGCATACCTCGCTGTTATTCCGACATAGACGCAGCCCCACCCTAAAAATGCCAGACGCCCCTCAATCAGCCGGAGCTACCCATGAACTTCCTCGCCAAACTCTTTCGCAAAAAGCCCGCACTACTTGACTGGCGCGCCTTCATCGAACTTTTCGCCGCCCGCGCACGCGAACGCGGCTATCCCGCCGACATCCATTGGGGCGAAGACCTCGCCCGCAGCAGCATTACCGTCAGCACCGCAGACGGCGGCAAATACGCTGCCTACCTGGATACCGCCTGGCAGGAATACCAAAACGCCCCGGAGGCGCTGGACGCCATCATCACCGCCCGCCTGAACGCGATGGGTCAAATCGTCGTCGGCATCACTATGAATGCAGGCCAAATCTACCCCAACCTCAAACCCGCAGAATGGCTCGAAGCCGCCAGACAAATACAACACGACAACGGCACGCCTCCCGGCGGCCTCCTCAGCCAGCCGCTGGCGGGCGAGCTGCACCTCGTCTATGTCATTGACACCGGAGACGCCTTCCGCACCCTGCAGCGCAGCGAGCTGGCCGAACTCGGCATCGCCGACGAAGACGCCTTGCAACAAACCGCACTCGCCAACCTGCGCCAATACAGCGCGGGCCGCGCCGAAAACCACGACTACGGCAGCGGCATCCACCGCCTTGTCCTCGACGGCTTCCTTGATGCCTCGCTCATCCTCATCTTGCCGCAACTGACCGGCATCGGCGATCACCCCGACGGCATCCTCCTCGCCATCCCCGCGCGCGATGTACTGCTCTACTGCGACGCCGGCGACAGCGCCGCCATCCGCGTCCTGCAAGAGCTCGCGCAAGAGCTGCACGGCGCGGCGCCTTATCCCATATCCGCCCGCCTCTACCATCTGCAAGACGGCGAACTCGACGAATACGCGCCCCGGTGGCATCCGCCTGAGCGGCGTCACGCTGTCGCCTGTACCCTCCGGCCATGAAAGCCGCATCGCATGAAAACCAAACGTCTCCTGCCATTCCTTTTGCTCCTGCCGCTGCCGTTGCTCGCCGCCGTCGCCCCGGAAAATCTCGCCGTGGGCGACTGGGTGTTCCGCGCCGGTACCGGGCAGGAAAGCGCGCTGATTCGCTATCTGGATGACGGCGCATACTCGCACATCGGCATCGTTGTCGCCGTCGCGCCGGAAATTCGCATCGTGCACGCGACGACTGACGATGACCCCGCCCATCCCAATCAGGTAATTGCCAGCAGCTTCGCCGCCTTTGCCAATCCGCGGCTGGCGGGCAGTATCGCCGCCGCCCGTCCCGCGTTTCTCGATGAGGCGGAGCGTGTGCAACTGGCGACCGCGGTCGCCGCGCAGATTGGCCAGCCTTTTCACCTGCGCGCGCGCGAGCAGTCGCCGCGCTATTGCACCACTATCATTTACGACGCGCTCACCGCGCTGCGCCCCGCCATCCACGCCCGTTGGCATCACCTCGAACTGCCGCTGCTCCAGGGCGACTATCTTTTTCCGCAGGCATTGGCGGAATTGCCCGGATTGGAGTGGTTGTGAACATGACCCGCCCTGATTGGCGCATCCCGTAACCCGACACACCCACCGCAAAAACCATGACCCACCACTGCGCCGTTATCGGCAACCCCATCGCCCACTCGCGTTCGCCGGAAATCCACGCCGGATTCGCCGCCGCGCGCGGTATCGACCTGCAATACGACCGCATCCTCGCCCGTGACGAAGCAGAATTTGCCGCTACCGTCGCCCGCTTCTTTGCCGACGGCGGGCGCGGGCTGAACGTCACCGTTCCCTTCAAGCAGACTGCGTACCGCCGCTGCGACCGCACCACGCCTTACGCCGCCGCAGCCGAAGCCGTCAATACGCTGTGGATGGAAAACGGCCAACTCTGCGGCGACAACACCGATGGCCGTGGCCTCTGCCTTGCCCTGCAAGAACACGGCATTACGCTTAAAAACGCGCGCATCCTCATCCTCGGCGCAGGCGGCGCAGCGCGTGGCGTCATCCTGCCGCTGTGCGAGGCGAACCCGGCGGTGTTGCACCTTGCCAACCGCACCCCCGCCAAGGCGGAAGCCGTCATCGCCAGCCAGCAACCGCTGACCACCGTGCCGCTCGCCGCCTGGGCGCTCACCGACCTCGCCCGCCTCGACGCCTACGACCTCATCATCAACGCCACCTCGACCGGTCTCAGCAATGAGCCGCTCGCCCTGCCCGCCAACATCGCCCATTGCGCGAGCCGCGCCTACGATATGCAATATGGCAAAACCACGCCGTTCCTCGCCTGGGCAGCGGCACAACGAATCACCGCGCACGACGGCTACACCATGCTCGTCGCGCAAGCCCGTCTCTCCTTCCACCAATGGTTCCCGCTATGAACACCGAACGCCTCAAAAACTACCGCGACCCCGTCCTTGACCTGCAACCCTTCGCCCACCCCGGCGCCCTGCGCGACAACGGCGACGGCAGCATCACCCTCGCCCCCGGTTTCCCCGCCGCTAGCGAAGAAAGCCGCTGGCGCGACAACCTGCAAGCGCTCGGCATTGACGCCAGCAAACTGCGCTTTGACTACACGATTGAAAGCCAAAACGTGCAAAGCGGCCTGAAACCCTACCCCGGCGTGAAAAACATCATCGCCGTCGCCTCCGGCAAAGGCGGTGTTGGCAAATCCACCCTTTCCGTCAACCTCGCCATCGCCCTGCACCAACTGGGTGCGGCGACCGGCCTGCTTGATGCCGACATCTACGGCCCCAGCCAGGCGCGGATGCTTGGCGGCGCGACCCGCCCGGAAAGCACCGATGGCCGCACCATGCAGCCCATCCTCCGCCACGGCCTGCAAACGCTGTCGCTGGGCGACCTCGTCGAAGAAGACACAGCGATGATCTGGCGCGGCCCCATCGTCACGCAAACGCTGCTGCAACTGTTCCGCGAAACCCGCTGGAAAGACCTTGATTACCTCATCATCGACCTGCCGCCCGGCACCGGCGACACCCAACTGACGCTGTCGCAACAAATCCCGGTCGCCGGCGCGGTCATCATCACCACGCCGCAGGACATCGCCCTCTTGGACGCCAAAAAAGCCAAAACCATGTTTGACAAAGTCGCCGTCCCCGTGCTGGGCCTCGTGGAAAACATGAGCAGCTACACCTGCCCCAACTGCGGCCACGAAGCGCACATTTTCGGCAAAGACGGCGGCAAACTGCTGGCGGTCAGCCATCACCTGCCCTACCTCGGCGACGTGCCGCTGGACATCCGCATCCGCGAAGAAACCGACAACGGCAACCCGACCACCGCCGCCGCCCCGGAGAGCGACATCGCCAAACGCTACCGCACCATTGCGCTGCGCACCACCGCCCACCTCGCCGCGCGACAAAAAACGGAGACACAGGCGTTCCCGAAAATCGTCATCGAACGCTGAAACACACGCCCGCGCGATAACAAACAGCCCCTTTCTTCATGCCTGAAGAAAGGGGCTGATATTTTGGGGAGAATGCCGCTAAAGGCCGTTTACAATTGAAAAATCTCCCTCCCCTGCAGGGCGAAGCCCGCAGCGGGGGAGGGCCGGGGAGGGGGTGGGCGATATTATTGACGAGCTAAAATTCCAGTTTTTCAGATGCTTGCTGCCCTCACCCCAACCCCTCTCCCAAAGAGACTGGAACAGCTCACGCAGCGAGAGAGGGCTTATTCGCCGAATTGTAAACAGCCTCTAGAGCGTGTTTGCAATTCGTTTTGTATACCGTCGCTAACGCGGCTTGTTTGCTGCCCCCAC
>NZ_DBHKZK010000026.1:0-29162 GCF_057314735.1 Cardiobacterium sp. | reverse complement strand
TCCGTTGCTTTTTGTTTGCCCGCCGTTTATCAGCATACATTTTAGGACACCACCCCAAATAATTTCCCCGACCCGACACGTCCAGCCCATCCACAGCGCGGCGCCATCGCGCGCGCATTGCACTTGGCGGGCGATGCCGTGGCCGCGTACTTCGGCCTCAATGCCACCGCCCTGCGACCACGCCAGCCGCAGCACAATACAAAGCAGCACCGCGACGAAGAAGACGAATGCCCAGACACCGCCCGCAATCCATTTCATGGAGAGAGTGCCGCTGGTGGTGTGGTGCATTTTTTTCATGGGATGGCTCGTTGGGGCAATCGCTTATTTTATCGCGATACATCTAAAGCCAGTCAGGCGGCGCAACGCCGTACAGGGCTTCGCGAGGATGGCTATACATAACAAGATAGCGGAAAAGGTGTATGTATCCTCCCGCCACAAAAAAAGGAAGGCATTACGCCTTCCTTTTTCCCGTCGGGGCAAAGGTTATTTCTTCGCCGGGGCGGCTTCTTTTTTCATCGGATCAACCGGAGGAGCGGCTTTTTCACCACCAGCCATCGGGCCCGGAGCTTTGACTTGCTCCATCAGGTCGTTGTTCCACTCGCCATCCACACGGACATGACCAGCGGCGCCAAGGTTGAACGCTTCGATCAGGTTGTGGTTAACGTAGGCATAGGTACCTGGCTGCTTGAAGGTATACATCGCTGCCCCGGCAGAACCGGCGGCGATAGACCAGGTTTCCAGATCTTGTGCCGGCGGGTCGGCGAGGTTGCCGCGTTCCCAAACATATTCACCGTGACCGCCAATGATGTGCGGGTAGGTGTAGCGGTTCGCTTGTGAGTGGTAGAACATCACGGTTTCGCCAACTTTTGCAGTCATGGCATTGTCGCCAACCAACGAGCCTTTGCTTTCGCCGAAGACGATGTGGGTCGGGATGAGTTTGTCCATCACTTCCTTGTCATCAGCGAAGGAGGCGGACGGGTTGTCGTAGCGTTTGTATTTGCCGTCTTTGTCTTTCGGGATGTAGTAATCCTGTTCGCCGATGTAGAAGGCCTTGTCGTAGTGCAGCTTGTTGCCGTTCTTGTCCTTGATGCCGTCTTTCGGAATAACGAGGATTGCGCCGTTCATGCCGTGCACCAAGTGCCACGGAATCATCGCGCCGCCCGGGGCGCAGTGGTAGATGAACACGCCCGGCTTGATGGCCTTGAAGCGCAGTACCACTTCCTGACCCGGGGCGACGTGGGTCAGGTCGCCGCCGCCGAGGGCGCCGGTGGAGGCGTGGAAGTCAATGTTGTGGATGAGCTGGTTTTTGCTGTCGTTTTTCAGGGTGAGCTCAACGTAATCGCCTTCGTGGACGACAATCATCGGCCCCGGCACGGTGTTGTTGAAGGCAAACGCCCACATGAACACGCCCGGCTCGACTTCGATTTCTTTTTCGTGGATGGTCATTTCCACTTCGACGATGCGCGGTTTGGCGGGCGCTTCCAGTGTGTGTTCCGGCACACCGGGCGGGTCAACCAGTACCTGTTTGACACGTTCCAGTTTGTCCAGTCCCTCTGGCTGCACACCGACCTTGTAGCCTTCAAGGCCGCCGGTATGCGCTGCGCCTTCTGCGGCGAAGCTGGCGGGGGCAGCGATGACCATGGATGCTGCAATGGAGAGGGATAACCAAGTTTTTCGCATAAAGCGCTCCTTATGTTTACGTTGCGGGTTAGTAAAAATTTTTTAAGATTATAGGGAAGGTACGGGGGCGTCGGCTTGACCTGCATCAAATAGTGCAAAAAAATGTGAATTACTGTGGATGGTGTGAAAACGCGCAACCCTGCGGCGTTTGCCTGCATTTTCCATTATGATTGCCGCCTTTTTCGCACAAGGAACGACCATGCCCGACAAAACCCTCACCCGCCGCGAACGTAGCCAAATCGCCGCCTGCGACGCCGCCGGATTGCGCATCCTGCTGGTGGCGCAGGAAAACGCGCTACGGATGCTGCGCTACCTTGCCGAATGGCTGCGCCAGGGCGGGGCGACGGGCGCCAGCGAACGCCTCGCCGCCTTTACCCGCGAACTGGACGCCGCGCCCTCGCACCGCGCGCTGATTGGCGCACACATCCACGGCTGGCTGCAAAACCTGCACCTCTACGCCAGCCTCGTCAGCGTCGGCATCTTCGCCCGCACCGGCATCGTCCACGAAACCGCGACCCTGCTCTACGACCGCTGGAACCCGCTGCCGGTGGACGAAAGCCAATTGCAAGACGTGCTCGACAGCGTCTTCAACGGCAGCCGCGACCTCGACTGGCTCACCGCCATCGCGCCGCGCCAATGGCTCAGCCTCTTCGCCCGCCTCAGCGAAAACGACGAACAGCGTGGCCGCACCCGCCGCCTCATGCGCGAAGAAAGCACCTACGCGCTGGAAATGCTCGCGATACGTCTCAGCGCCGAAGACCTTGCGCCCGACCTGATACGGCTGGACAAACGCCTGCTGGAGCTCGACTCGCCCTTCGTCGCCCTTGAGCGCGAACTGGCGCGGCTCATCACCAACTGGCGCGACCACCCGGATGATGCCACCGACGCGGCGACGCTGGCGCAGGCGCACGTCCTCATCGACCAGTCGCGGCAACAACTGCACCATTTGAACAGCCGCGCCATCGCCTCCGGCAGCTCGCTTGCGACCGCCCACCTGCTGGAACGCCTCGCACAAAGCCTTGACCGCCTCGAAGCGCTGCTCGCCGTGCTCACCGCCGAAAGCCCGGAAAGCGAAGCGCGGCACTGGCTGGCACTCCTGAACCAGCTCATCGAAAGCGGCCTGCGCCGCCGCAACATCCGCCACCTCTGGCACCGCAGCGCCTACCTCTTGAGCCAATCCATCACCCAGCACAAAAGCGCGCACGGCGAACACTACATCGCACGCGGCTGGCACGAATACCGGCGGATGTACGCCAGCGCCGCCGGGGCGGGCGTCATCATCGCGCTGATGGCGCTGCTCAAAATCAAACTCGCCAGCGCCGTCCCCAGTTACAACGCCTACATCCTGCTCTCCAGCCTCGACTACGGCATCGGCTTCGTCCTCATCTACCTCTGCCACTGCACCGTCGCCACCAAACAACCGGCAATGACCGCCGCGCGCATGGCAGAAGCCATCGAACAAACCCAACAAGGCCGCGCCGGGGCGCGCAAACTGGCGCAACTGCTCATCGACGTGAACCGCTCACAAAGCATCGCCGTTTTGGGCAATTTGAGCCTCGCCATGCTCACCGCCACCGCGCTTTGCCTCCTTTGGGCGGACAAAAGCGGCGCGCCGCTGCTCGACCACCACAGCGCCGAACACCAAATGGCGGCGCTGGCGATGCCGTCGGCGCTGTTCTACGCCGCCATTGCCGCCGTCTGGCTGTTCTGCTCCGGCATCATCGCCGGCTACTACGACAACCGCGCCCAATACCTGCGCCTGCGCGAGCGGCTGCGCGTGAACCCCTTGCTGCGCCGCCTGCTGCGCGAACCCGCCCGCGCCCGCTTTGCCGACTTCGTCCACGACCACCTCGGCGCGCTGGCCAGCAACTTCCTCTTCGGCGTGCTGCTCGGCATCACCCCGTGGATGGGCAAAACACTGGAACTGCCGCTGGACATCCGCCACATCGCCTTCTCCTCGGCCAACCTCGCCTACGCCACCGCGAGCCATCCGGAAAGCATCGGCGTCTTCGCGCAAGGCCTCTTTGCCGTCATCGCCATCGGGCTGGTGAACCTCTGGGTCAGCTTCTACCTCGCGCTGCGCGTCGCCCTGCGCGCCCGCGACGCGCGCTTCCCGCCGCTGCGCCAGTTTGTCAGCGTCTTGCGCGAAGAAATCCGGCGTGAGCCGCGCGCGCTGTTCCTGCCACGCCGCCCAGCGAGTGGAGAAAGCGGGGCAGGAAAGGCGCAGCCGTAGGACGGGTCAGGGCAGCAAACCATCCGCGTCAGCGACGGCATCGCAGGATATGACGCATCCCGCGATGCCGCAGATATAGCCATCCACCGAAAGTTTCAGACAAGGCGCGTCGCCGAAGACAGTACGCGGTTGTACGGCGAGGCGGCGCAACACAGTATGAGGCTTTCGGTGGATGGCTATAAAACAAACAGAAACCCTTGAAACATGATCATCAGACACAACGGCAACACCCATACCATCGCCAGAATGACCGGAAACCAACATAACATTCTGGAAATAACCCTGACAGATACTCGCAGCCCCATAAAAATCAAACCGTTAATCCTGAAAGGAGAAGAAAGCACCATAAATATCACGCCTGAAGAAGTTGATTTCCATGTAGCCCGTGGCGTCAATTTGATTTACGGGAAATACCAACGGACATTTTTCATCTCCGCAATTTCCTTTTGCCCGTCAGACAGCCAACCTGCCAATATCTACGCCATGCTTGCATTTCATTTGCTTGAAGACATCATTCAAGGCGAGACAAAAGGAAATGCAGAAGGTTAGAGCCGTTCAGCGGAAGATTCAGACAAGGCACGCCGTGCGTAACCTGACATCCGCCACGGCATAAGCGCCCCTCCCGCCCCGCCCGCAGTCGCTATAATTCGCGGCTGTTTTTTTGTGGAGGAAGGCGATGCGTCCTTTGGTGAAGGTGATTGATGTGGCGGCGTTGCGCCACAATGTGCGGACGCTGCGGCGGCAGGCGGGGGCGGCGGAGCTGGTCGCGGTGGTCAAGGCCGATGCTTACGGGCATGGCGTGGCGGTGGTGTTGCCTGCTTTGTCTGATGTCGATGGCTTTGCGGTGGCCTCAATAGATGAGGCATTGCAACTGCGCCAGCTCGGCGCGGTCAAGCCCGTGCTGCTGCTGGAAGGGATTTTCGGCGCGGATGAGGCGGCGCTCTGCGCGCGGCACGGTTTTGTGCCCTGTGTGCATTCGCCGGAGCAGCTGCAATGGCTGCGCGGTGTCGCCGGGATTTTCGCTTGGGTCAAGGTGGATTCGGGGATGCACCGCCTCGGTTTTGCGGTTGATGACGCCGCACGCTGGTTGCCGCAGGTGCTCTCGCTCAAGCAGGTGCGCTGGCTCGGCGTCGCCTCGCATTTTGCCTGCGCCGATGCGGATGTTTTGGATGATGCGCGCGCGCAGTTGGCGCGGCTCGATGCGCTCGTTTTGCCCGCCGGTTGGCAGCGTTGTCTCGCCAATTCGGCGGCGCTGTTTGTTTTGCCGGAGGCGCGGGCGGATGTGGTGCGCGCCGGGCTGGCGCTCTACGGGATGTCGCCTTTTGCTGATGGCGATGCGGCGCGGCTGGGCTTGCGTCCGGTGATGTCGCTGCAAACCCGGGTACTCGCCGTGCGCCGTCTGCAAACGGGCGATTTTGCCGGTTATAGTCACGGGTTTCAGGCGCAGGTGGCGGGTAATCTCGCAACCATCGCGCTGGGCTATGGCGACGGTTTTCCGCGCGCGATTCAAAGCGGCGCGGTGCAATTGCTGCTCAACGGCAAATGTTATCCGCTGGTCGGGCGGGTGGCGATGGATATGGCACTGCTTTGGCTGGGCGATGACACGGCGGCGGTTGGCGATGCGGTGCTGGTGTTTGGCGAGGGCAATCCGGCGGAGCGGGTCGCGGCGCAGGCGGGGACGATTCCTTATACGCTGACGACGATGCTGACGGCGCGGGTGCGCGCGGAGGTGGTCGATGGCTAAGGCGAAATCGCGTTTTGTCTGCCGCGAGTGCGGCGCGGCTTATCCGAAATGGCAGGGGCAGTGCCACGAGTGCGGCGCATGGAATACGCTGGAGGAGGAAGCGGCGCCGGTCGCAGCGCCGCGCGCGGGCAAGGGCGGCGGTTATGCGGGCGTTGCCGCCGGACAGGTGCAGCGGCTGGATGCGGTGGAGTTGCAGGCGGAAACGCTGGTGCCGAGCGGCATCAGCGAGTTTGACCGCGTTCTCGGCGGCGGGCTGGTGCGCGGCAGCGTGGTGCTGATTGGCGGCGACCCCGGCATCGGTAAATCGACGCTGCTGTTGCAGACGGTGCATCATTTGGCGCAATCGATGCCGTGTTTGTATGTCAGCGGTGAGGAGTCGCCGCGCCAGATTGGCCTGCGCGCCGAGCGGCTCGGTCTCGCCCGCGAGCGCATTGTGCTGTTTAGTGAAACGCAGATTGAGCGTATTTTGGCAACTGCCACGGCGGAGCAGCCGGCGGTGCTGGTGGTTGATTCGATTCAGACGCTTTACAGCGAGGCACTTTCTGCCGCGCCGGGTGCGGTCAGCCAGTTGCGCGAGTGCGCGGCGCAGTTGGTGCGCTTTGCCAAGTCGAGCGGCACGACGGTCTTTCTCATCGGCCACGTTACCAAGGAGGGCGCGATTGCCGGCCCCCGCGTGCTGGAGCATATGGTCGATACGGTGCTGTATTTTGAAAGCGAGGCGGGCAGCCGCTTCCGCATGCTGCGCGCGGTGAAAAACCGCTTCGGGCCGGTCAATGAGCTGGGGATGTTCGCCATGCTGGAGAATGGCTTGAAGCCGGTGAGCAATCCGTCGGCGATTTTCCTTTCGCGCCCGGACGGGCAGCAGCCGGGCAGCGCCGTTTTCCCGGTGTGGGAGGGCTCGCGCGCGCTCTTGGTCGAGGTGCAGGCGCTGGTCGATGGCGGCGGCGGTGGTTATGCGCGCCGCACCGCGCTGGGTTTTGACAGCGGACGGCTGGCGATGTTGCTCGCGGTGTTGCACCGCCACGGCGGCATCTCGCTGCACAACATGGATGTGTATGTGAACGTCGTCGGCGGTCTGAAAATCAGCGAACCGGCAGCGGATTTGGCGGTGCTGGCGGCGGCGCATTCCAGCCTGCGCGGCGTCGCCATTCCGCGCGACGTGGTCGTCATGGGCGAAGTCGGTCTCGCCGGGGAATTGCGCCCGGTCGCCAACGGCGAAGCGCGGCTGAAGGCGGCGCAGCAGCACGGCTTCAAACAGGCGATTCTGCCCGAAGGCAACAGGACGCGCGGCTCTGCTACAATGCTCGGCCTGAAAATTCATGCGGTTGCGACCCTCGCCGCCGCGCTTGACGTACTCACATCCCTGTAAGGAGGAAACCATGAGTGAAGCCGTAAAACTGGCCGTGTTCCCGGTCGCCGGATTTGGCACCCGCTTTCTCCCCGCCACCAAGGCGACGCCGAAAGAAATGCTGCCCGTCGTCGATAAACCCTTGATTCAATACGCGGTCGAAGAAGCCTACGAAGCGGGCATCCGCAACATGATCTTCGTCACCGGGCGCAACAAATGGGCGATTACCGAACACTACGACGTCGCCTACGAACTGGAAAACGAACTGGAACAGCGCGGCAAAAAAGACTTCCTGCAACTGGTGCGCAGCATCAAGCCGCGCGACATGAGCGTTACCTACATCCGCCAGGAAATGGCGATGGGGCTGGGGCACGCCGTCCTCTGCGCGCAGCCCATCGTGCGCGACCGCCCCTTTGCCATCCTGCTCGCCGACGACCTCGTCATCAACGAAGGCAAGTCCGTCATGCGGCAAATGGTCGAAGTCTTTGAGAAACACCAGCAGGGCGTGCTCGGCGTGATGGACGTGCCGCGCGAAGACACCAAGCGCTACGGCATCATCACCGAAGGCGCGGCGCTCTCCGACCAGATCGTAACTGTCGATGCCATCGTCGAAAAACCCGACCCGGACAGCGCGCCCTCCACCCAAGCCGTTATCGGCCGCTACATCCTGCCCGGCTACATCATGCAACTGCTGCAAAACACGCCGAAAGGCGCGGGCGGCGAAATCCAGCTGACCGACGCCATCAGCGCGCTCATCAAAGAACGCACCGTGCTCGCCTACCGCTTTGACGGCAAACGCTACGACTGCGGCGACAAACTCGGCTACCTCGAAGCCAACGTCGAACTCGGCCTGCGCCACCCAGAGCTGGGCGAAGGCTTCCGCGAATACCTGAAGCATCTGGAGCTGTAAAAAAGCAGGGGCGGTTAGGGGCTGTTTGCAATTCCCCCCCTCCGTTGCGGGATTCGTTCTGCGGGCATCCACCAAACTGCTCCCTCCCCCGTGGGGGAGGGGCGGGGTGGGGGCAGCAAATCATCCGCGTTAGCGACCGTATCCAAAACGAATTGCAAACACGCCCTGGCGCGCAGTGCGACTGGAACAGCTCGCGCTTTAGCGCGAGAGACCGCCCGCTGATAGCCCCCTCCCCCGCAGGAGGCGCAGCATCCGCAGCGGGGGAGGGTCGGGGTGGGGGTGAGCAATGTCCTTGACGAATTGATGTCTGTTTTTCAATCGATTGTCGCCCTTACCCTAACCGCCCGTCATCATCAAAACGGGCGGGGACGCACTACGCTAACCGCCCCTGCATTCCCTCTCCAAACACGAAGCGACGCCACCCCAATCGTCGCTTCGCCACATACCGCCCCGCAAAACCCGTCCATGCCCAAATCCGCCGCCGTCCTCCTCATCAACCTCGGCTCGCCCGAAGCGCCGACCAAAAAAGCACTGCGCCCCTACCTCAACCAATTCCTCTCCGACCGCCGCGTCATCGACCTGCCGCGCTGGCAATGGCTGCCCATCCTGCACGGCATCGTGCTGAACACCCGCCCGAAGCGCTCCGCGCACGCCTACCGGCAAATCTGGCAGGAAGACGGCGCGCCGCTGATAGCCATCACCGCGCGGCAAACCGTCGCCCTGCGCGCTGCCCTCGCCGCACGCGGCCTCGGCCACCTTCACGTCGAAAGCGCGATGCGCTACGGCGAGCCGTCCATCGCCCGCACCCTGCAAACCCTCGCCACCGGCGGCCTCGAAAAACTGCTCATCGTGCCGATGTACCCGCAATACAGCGACGCCACCACCGCCAGCGTCTTCGACGGCGTTGCCCAGGCGCTCGCCAACCGGCGCGGCATCCCGGAGCTGCGCCTGGTGCGCGACTGGCACAGCCACCCGCGCTACATCGCAGCGATTGCTGACAGCATCCGCCGTCACACCCTCGCCCACGGCGCGGCCGAACAACTGCTCTTTTCCTTCCACGGCCTGCCCGCGCGCTACGCC
Organism: Cardiobacterium sp.; assembly: GCF_057314735.1. Classification (NCBI taxonomy): domain Bacteria; kingdom Pseudomonadati; phylum Pseudomonadota; class Gammaproteobacteria; order Cardiobacteriales; family Cardiobacteriaceae; genus Cardiobacterium; species Cardiobacterium sp. The sequence continues at coordinate 20,167 of NZ_DBHKZK010000026.1, read as the reverse complement.
GCCGAAGGCGACCCCTACCCGCAACAATGCGAAGCGACCGTCGCCGCCGTCGCCGAGAGCCTGCAACTGCCCGCCGACCGCTACCGCCTCGTTTACCAGTCGCGCTTTGGCAACGAACCGTGGCTGCGCCCCTACGCCGACGAAACCATCCGCCAGCTCGCCGACAGCGGCTGCCAAAACCTCCGCGTCATCTGCCCCGGCTTCGCCGCCGACTGCTTGGAAACCCTCGAAGAAATGGCGATGACCAACCGCGCCCTCTTCCTGCAACACGGCGGCAGGCACTACGACTACATCCCCGCCTTGAACGACGACCCGGCACACATCGAATTGCTTGCCGATCTCGTCGTGCAGCACACGCAAGGATGGTAATGAAGCCTGCTCTCCCGTAGTAGAGGGAACGGGATTTATAGCCATCCACCGAAAGCCTCATACGGTGTTGCGCCGCTTCGCCGTACAACCACGTACTGCCTTCAGCGGCGCGCCTTGTCTGAAACTTTCGGTGGATGGCTATAGTTGAATTCGGGGCTGTTGACAATTTGTCGTAACACGATGATTTTGTTCGTAGGTTGGGTTAGCAAGGCACGAGCGACTGGAACAGCTCGCGCAGTGACAAGTATTGAATTGCCCCCACACATCGGAGGGCGGATTGATTGGATCAGGCAGCTTTGTCTAATCCGCCTTTTTGGCGATAGTAGATCGCTTCAAATTCTGCTGGTGAAGTGTAGCCGATGAAACTCAGCACATGGCTTGGGGGTATGGCATGGTCAGGCTCCGGGGAAATGAATGATTGTATAGAATTTAGAGAGGATGGCTATACAATCAATTCCTTAAATAACAGCGGACTGCACGTCGTTGTAATTAAGGATAAGTCACCTATTTGTCTTTTTTTACCGGGCGCTCAAAGAGGTGTTGTAGTGCTTCTTCGCCGGTGAAGAAGGCGGCGGCGTGTTCGAGGTCGTCGATGCGGGCGACGGGCAGGATGAGATTTTGTCCGCTTTCAAGGGTAAGGACGAGGACGCCGTCTTCGGAGAGGCGCATCGCGCTGATGGCGCGATACGGCCAGTAGCGGCCACCGGCGGTAAAGCCGTCTTTTTTCAGCCGCCATTTGGGGTAACGGAAGCCGGCGGTGAGGACGAGCGCGGTGAGCAGGGCGAGGGCGGCGAGGTTGGCGGGGTTTTGGTCGTGGGTCGCTTCGTAATAGAGTCCGGCGACGATGATTACGGCGAGGAAGACGGCATCAGTGGCGCGGCGGCGCAGACGCACGGCGGTGAGGGTTTTCCCGCCCCGGCGCGACTGGACGCCGATGTCGTAGGCGAGGTAGGCAAGGTAGCCGAGGTTCAGGAGGCAAAGGCCGATGGTGGTGAGCATGGGGTGTTTTTTGGGGTCGGGTTATACATACACTTGAGCGCTCAAGGTGTATGTATAGTGGAATAAAGCAGAAACAACCCAAGCATTTGTTCGCCCCCTCCCCCTGTGGGGGAGGGACGGGGTGGGGGTTGGTGATATTGTTGATGAATCAAAGCCTATTTTTCACGCTTGCTGCCCCCACCCCAACCCTCCCCCACAGGGGGAGGGGGCATATCGGCGGCTTGCCTTGCTTCAGTTCACTACACAGACTCTGGATTTGGGTTGTTTCGAGTTTATTCCACTATAAATAGGGGGGGATGTTATTCTTCAGCGAAGACGCAAACCCCTCTCTCGCGAGAGGGGTTGTTTTTGTGGTTTTCAGGATTGGGTTTGTACCAGCAACCACGGCCATTGCATGCCCACCCAGTAGGCCAGGATGCAGATGGCGAACATGCCAAAGATGAGCCACAGCGCGTTCACGCCCTTGCGCAAGAGATACATGCAGAGGAAGGTGAGGCAAAGCGCGGGCAAGGAGGGCAGAAGGCTGTCGAGTGTGCTTTGTAGCGAGGTTTGGCTGACGATGTTGCCTGCATCGTCGCGCAGGGTTCCGAGCGCGATTGGCAGTTTGATGTTCGTCCATTTGTTCACCAGCGCGCCTAGCACAAAGAGGCCGAGGATGGACGCGCCTTCGGTGATTTTTTGCAGCAGTCCGCCACCCATGTCGGAGACGATTTCCAGGCCTTTTTTGTAGCCGTACTGGATGCCCCAGTAGCGGACGAAGAGGCGTACCGCATTGAAGAGGACGAAGAAGAGGATGGGGCCGAGCCAACTGCCATTTTGCGCGAAGCCGATGCCGAGGATAGCGCAGATCGGGCGCAGGGTTCCCCAGAAGATCGGGTCGCCAACGCCGGCGAGCGGCCCCATCAGCCCGACTTTGACGCCGTTGATGGCGGCATCGTCGATTGGGGCGCCGTTGGCGCGTTCTTCTTCCATCGCGAGGTTGACGCCGAGGATGGGCGCGGTGACAAACGGCTGGGTGTTGTAGAACTCCAGATGGCGCTTGATGGCGTCTTTGCGTTCCTGGCTGCCTTCGGGGTAGAGGCGGCGGATGGCGGGGACGATGCCGAAGGCATAGCCAAGCGCCTGCATCCGTTCAAAGTTCCAGGAGCCTTGCAGCAGGTTGGAACGGATAAAGCAGGCATTGAGGTCGCCCTGGGTCAGGCGGATTTTTTTGTTTGTGGTTTCCATGTGTGTGTTCCTTAATCCAGTTGGTTATCCAGTTTGTTTTTGCCTTGTGCGGCAGAAGATGCACCCGCAAAGCCCTTGTAGTATTTCGGGTGTAGCTGGATGTAGAAGAAGGCCATGGCGATGCCAAGAATGCCAAGGGCGACGAGGTTGAAGCTGGTGAAGGCGGCGACGACGAAGCCGACGAAGAAGAACATCATCAGGTGCGGTGCGCGCATCATGTTAATCACCATCGCGTAACCGACGACGACAATCATGCCGCCTGCCACACCCAGTCCGCCGGTGACGACTTCCGGGATGGAATCAAGCATGTTTTTCACCGCATCCGTACCGATGGTCAACGCGACGATGAGCGCCGGAATGGCGATGCGCATGGCTTGCAGGAGCAGCGCGCCGAGGTGCAGCCAGGTGATGGAGCTGAGGTTGCCCGTTTTCACCGCGTTATCGGCCGCATGCTGGACGCCGACGGTAATGGCGCGGACGATGATGGTCAGCACCTGCCCGGCGGCAGCAAGCGGGATGGCAAGACCGATGGCGACGTTCATGTCCTGTTTGCCCGCAATAACGAGAATGGCGGAAATGATGGAGGCAAGCGCGGCGTCCGGCGCAACGGCGGCACCGATGTTCATCCAGCCGAGTGCAATCATTTCCAGCGCGCCACCGAGCATAATGCCGGTGGTGGGGTCGCCGAGGACAACGCCCATCATGGTGCAGGCGATAAGCGGGCGGTGCGTTTGAAATTCGTCGAGAATCGAGCCCATGCCGGAAATACAGCCGACGAGAAAAACGCCGATAATTTGCAGGGTAGAGAGTTCCATAATATCTCCTTAATTTTGGGGTTTGTATTTTTCGGCGATGAGCTGCAATACCGGGACTTTCTTGTCCGAGGCGACCTTGCGCACTTCCAGCTCAATGCCACGGCTGTCCAGCTCCTTGAAGGCTTCGATGTCTTTTTCATCGACCGAGACCGACATATCAAGCATCACCCGCCCTTCCTTGTAGGCCATGCCGCCGATGTTGATGGACTGGATCGGCACGCCACGGCGCACCAGCTCCAGCGCGTCGGTCGGGTTGGTGAAAAGCAGCATCACTTTTTCGCCCGCGTATTCGGGGTTGTTATAGACGCGCATCATTTTGTCCACGCTGACGACGTGCGCGGTGACGCCCGGCGGTACCGCCTGCTTGAGCATGGTGGCGCGGGTTTTGTCTTTGACGACGTTGTCATTGACGACGATGATGCGCTTGACGCCGGTTTCCTTTGTCCAACGGGTAGCGACCTGGCCGTGAATGAGGCGGTCGTCAATACGCCACAGACCGAAGCTCATGTGCGGACCGTCGTTTGCCTTGGCGGAGGCTTCGGCGCGCAGACGCTGCACTTCGGGGTCATTTTCGTCGAACGTTTCCTGTGAAGCGGCGGCAGCGGGAGCGGCGCTGCTGGCAGCGGCAGGCGCGGCCTTGGCGGCGGCCTGGGTTTTCAGACTCTTGACGCCATCGGCGCCTTCACGCTGGGCGAGTGCGGTCAGTTCGGGCAGGGCGGTGATGTCTTCGCGCTCCATCAGCACCGAGACGAGCATGGGGACGTTCACCCCGGTGACGACTTCGGTGTTGGCATCGTCGTGGGCGATGCCGCTGGACGCGTTGAACGGCGTGCCGCCCCACAAATCGACCAGCAACAGCAGCCCGGCGGATGTGTCGAGTTCGGCGGCGGCGGCGCGGATTTTCCCCGCCAGCACCTCGCCGTTTTCGCCCGGCACGAAATCCACGCAGCGCACGTTGTCCTGTTCGCCGATGATCATTTCTGCCGTGGCCAGCAGGGCTTTGGCGGCGTGACCATGCGTTGTGATTACAACAGCTATTGTCATGAAATTTCTCCTGTAAATGTATGGCCAACGGCAGGACGCGCATGGGTTTGGGCAGGCTGCTCTTGGCGCGGTAATTTTAGCTTTAACAGAAGATAATCACAATTTAACGTTAATTTCCCGCGTAATTGAACAGGGCAGCCGTGCGGGCGGTGATAGCAAACCCCTTTATCGCGTGCGTACCTGCGGCACACACTACAAGCCAATGAAAAGCGCGTGTAGGGGCTGGCCCCACCGTCACAAAACCGTCGCCATGAATGCGGCAACCCGTGCGTAGTGTGTGGCGGCTGCACCGACACGCACGCGGGCATTGGGGCAGCGGCACACCTGATACACTCACGCAAAACCTATCGCCACAGAATACTCTATCATCTCATTGCCGCCAAACCCATGCGCGCAGCGCGTAGGTCGGCCATTTATGGCCGACATCAAAAAACGTCGGGCATGAATGCCCGACCTACAACTGTCGCTGACGCGAATGGTTTGCCACCCCCAGCCCTCCCACGGGGCGGGCGCAAAACGGGGCTTTTTTATTTTTCGGGTGTGGTCGGCGGCGGTTCTGCTGCCTCAAGCCATTGGTCCAGCCGTGCGTTCAACGTATCTACCTGTGTGTTGTATTCCGCTATGGCCTGGCGCCTGGCCTCGGTGCCTTTTTCCAGCGGCTTGCCGTCCGCGCTCCACCACGTTTTTGGGTAGCCATCAGCTTTTGTACCGCGCGCCATAAGCAGCGAGCCGTCAGCGCGGTACGCCGCGCGGATACCGTCGCCGTTCTTTTCGTCTGTTTTGAGCGACCACAGGCGACCGTCCGGGTAGTAGTAGCGGTAATACCCGGCAAGCCCCTGCAATTCACGCAAGGGGTCATCCGGGTCGTGCGTACCCGGCGGCAAGGCATCCTGCATCAGCAGGCGGCCTTCGACATAGTCTGCGGGACGGTGGGAGGTGTTGTCCGCCTGCACGGGGTAATCCACCCGGATAATGGTGCCGTCGCGGCCATAGGTGGCGACCGGGCTGTCCGCCATTTCGGTACGAAAGTCATCTGCGGCGGCATCGGCGCGCAGGATGAACATCCTCGTTTGCGGCTTGCCGCTGTCCTGGTAGAAATCCTGCGCGACGATGCGGCCATCGGCGGTCTTGCCGACGACTTTGCGGAAATAGCCACCCGGTGCGGGTTGGGCGGATTTTTTGCCGTCGGCGTCGTAGTAAAAGGTCTGCGCCTCGCCCGCGATATAGGCGATGCTTCCTCCCTGTGCTGCCGCGCGGTTGGCGTCCAGTATCGCCTCCGGCAGGGTGTTGTCCACGCGCAGCGGCACGTCGATGCCGCTTACCGCCACCACCCACACGCCCTGCGCGTTGCGGCGCACACCGTGGGAGAATTCCAAACGAGACTGCCGCACGCGCCTATCCATTGCTTTCACTTGTTGCAATAACGGCTGCAATTCCGCAGTTGCCGCCTGGTATGCGGTGGTTCCTTCAGTCAGCGGTGTGCCTGCGCCGTCCCATAGCCGGACTGACGGCTCACGGTCGGGATTGATTGTGGCAAGCAGCGAACCGTCGGCGCGGTAAAACAGGATGAGACCATTTGCCGCATTATCTTGCGGCAGGAGCGCCAGCAGGCGACCATCCGGGTAATACATACGGCTGTGTGCCGCCGCAAAGGCGTGAAATTCCGGCAGCTCACTGTCGGCGGTATCGCTGCCGTGGGATAGCGGCGGCAGTTGCCCCCGCAGGCGTCCGTCTTCGTAGTATCCCGTGAATCCCGCCGGTTCCCCGGCATGGGTCGGGGTGATGAGGACAACCGCGCCGTTGCGGTCATAAAACACCACCGTGCTGCCAATCACGCCATTTGCCGCGTCCGGGGCGCGTAGCCGTGCCAGCGCGCGGCCGAGCGCTTTCCCCGCCTGTAGCGGCGGCAGGAAGGTGGTGATGCCGCCACCGTGGTCATCCGCCGCCGCCCGCTGCGTCAGCACATACGGTGCGGTTCGCTTCGTGGCGGTGTCCTGCCAGAAATCCTGCACCACGGTGCGGCCGTCGGCGGTTTTGCCGAGCGTGCGGCGGAAATAGCCGCTCTCGACCGGGCGGGCGATGTTGCGGTCGTTGGCGTCAAAGTAGGCGATGCTTTCCTTGCCGGGGGTGTAGTCGAGGCGGGCGCGGGCGACGGCCTGGTCGGCGTCCAGCACGTCTTCCGCCAGGACGGAAGTGGCGCGCAGCGGTACGGCGATACCGTCCACATCCACCGTGGTGACGGTTTCCGCCCGCACGGCGAGGCAGACGAAGGCAAGGGCGATGAGGATTTTGTGCATGGGAGACTCCGGGCGGGAAAAGGCGGCATTATCGCCGATAGCACTACGGCCGGGAACGGTCGCGCGGGGGGCTGTCCGACGGTATCATGAGGTTTTTTGTGGATTTTTGTGGCAAGGACGCGCGCTGAATTGTGTATGGATTACCCTCACTCACGCAAATAGTTTTTTTATTAGGAGATTATTTCTGTTAATTACGATAAAATATGCACAGTTTTTAACCTGGTCGCGCGGTGAAATCCGCGTGAAATCATCATTGAGTCAAAGGAAATCCCCATGAAAAAGCTCTTCAGCGACTTTAACTTCACCTGGGCGCTCGGCCTGTTTGGTACCGCCGTCGGCGCGGGTATCCTCTTTCTGCCCATCAACGCGGGCATGAGCGGCTTCTGGCCGCTGATTATCATGACGCTCATCGTCGGACCGATGACGTATTACGCACACCGCGGCCTCGCCCGTTTCGTCCTTTCTTCTAAAAATCCCGGTCAGGACATCACTTACGTCGTACAGGAACATTTTGGCGTCACCGGCGGCCGCCTCATCACCCTGCTCTATTTCCTCGCCATTTATCCCATCCTGCTGATTTACGGCGTCGGCATCACCAACACGGTGATTTCTTTCATTAGACTTCCTTCCAAACCATAACTTGCACGACACCCCAACAAAATCTCAAATCTGCTGAGCTGTTGTTTGCTGCCCCCACCCTAACCCTCCCCCACAGGGGAGGGGACTCATTGGCTGCAAAAATAGCAATAGTTTCATGACTATCCATAGCGATACGGCAGCAGTTATTTGAATCTACCGCAGAACAGCTCCCTCCCCCGTGGGGGAGGGCTGGGGTGGGGGCAGGGATACAAATTCTAAAAACGTACACCTTTGCTTGGTTTGGAAAGAGATCTATTGAAAACCAGCTGCACATGACCGCGCCCTCGCGCGCCGTCGTCTCTTTCGTGCTGCTGGCAGTGATGATTGGCATCATGCTGCTCAACGAGCGCATTATTCTCGCCGTCACCAACTGGCTGGTTTATCCGCTGATTGCCATTATTTTCGGCCTGTCGCTCTATCTCATTCCGCAATGGAACGGCGCCGCGCTGACGCAAGTGCCGACCACCGGCGAGTTCCTGAAAACGCTGTGGCTGACCATCCCGGTGCTGGTGTTCGCCTTCAACCACTCACCCGCGATTTCTTCCTGCGCCGTCTCGCACGCCAACCATTTCCCGGAAGGCGACCGCGACCGTGAAGTCAGCCGCACCCTGCGCCAAACCGCTTTCATGCTGGTTGTCTTCGTCATGCTCTTCGTCTTTAGCTGCGTCCTCGCCCTCACTCCGGCCGACCTCGCCGAAGCGAAGAGACAAAACATCTCCATCCTCTCCTACCTCGCCAACCACTTCGACAACCCGATCATCTCCTACTTCGGCCCGTTCGTCGCCTTTCTCGCCATCGCCAGCTCCTTCTTCGGCCACTACCTCGGCGCGCGCGAAGGCCTCGAAGGTCTGGTAAACCAACTGCTCGACAAACCGATTGATCCGAAAAAATTCCAGAAAATCAGTGCCGTCTTCTTCATGATTACCCTGTGGATTGTCGCCATCCTCAACCCGAGCATCCTCGGCTTCATCGAAAGCCTGAGCGGCCCGGTCATCGCGATGATCCTCTTCATCATGCCGATGTACGCCATTCACAAAATTCCGGCCTTGCAAAAATACCGTGGCGCCTTCAGCAACGTGTTCGTCGTCGTCATGGGCAGCATCGCCATTTCCGCCCTCGTGTACGGACTGTTCAAATAACCGGGAGGTTCCCGCATGATCAGCGTATTTGATATGTTCAAAATCGGCATCGGCCCGTCCAGCTCGCACACCGTCGGGCCGATGAAAGCCGGCAAACAGTTCATAGATGACCTCATCGCCAAAGGCGTCTTTGCGCGCACCGACCACGTCCGCGCCGACGTCTATGGCTCGCTCTCGCTCACCGGGCGCGGCCACAATACTGACCTTGCTATCCTCCTCGGCCTGATGGGCTATATGCCGGACAGCGTGCCGATCGAGCACATCGAACCTGCCATTGCCGCCATCAAAAGCGAAGGCCGCCTCATCCTGAACGAAGCCGACCCGGCGAACAGCAAAACCATCCCCTTCGACTTCAAGACGGATATGCCCTTTCACCGCGAGTTCCTCAAACTGCACGAAAACGGCATGACCCTCACCGCCTGGGCGGGCGACGAAGAGCTGCTCGCCAAAACCTACTACAGCATCGGCGGCGGCTTTATCGTCGATGAAGAACACTTCGGCCAGGCAGATGCCGACGCCAAGCCTGTCCCCTTCCCCTACAAAAACGCCGCCGACATCGTCCGCCACTGCAACGAACAGGGACTCTCCATCTCCTCACTAATGCGCAAAAACGAACTGGCGCTGCGCTCCGAAGAAGAACTCTCCGCCGGCCTCGCCCGCATCTGGCAGACCATGGCCGACTGCATCCAGCGCGGCCAATACGCCGAAGGTGTGCTGCCGGGGCCCTTGAAAGTGCCGCGTCGCGCCTGCTCGCTGCGCCGCACCCTGGAAGCGCGCGCCGTGCACGACCCGATGGAAGCAGTGGACTGGGTCAACCTCTTTGCCCTCGCCGTCAACGAAGAAAACGCCGCCGGAGGCCGCGTCGTCACCGCGCCGACCAACGGCGCCTGTGGCATCGTCCCGGCGGTGCTGGCCTACTACGACAAATTCATCCACCCGCTGACCCAGGAAACCATCGAACGCTACCTGCTCTCGACCAGCGCCATCGGCACACTCTACAAAATGAACGCCTCCATCAGCGGCGCGGAAGTCGGCTGCCAGGGCGAAGTCGGCGTCGCCTGCTCGATGGCGGCGGCGGGGCTGACGGAAATCATGGGCGGCACACCGGAGCAAGTGTGCATGGCGGCGGAAATCGGCATGGAACACAACCTCGGCCTCACCTGCGACCCCGTCGGCGGGCAAGTACAAGTGCCGTGCATTGAGCGTAACGCCATCGGCGCGGTAAAAGCGATCAACGCCAGCCGCATGGCACTGCGCCGCACCAGCGCACCACGCGTCACCCTCGACAAAGTCATCGAGACCATGTACGAAACCGGGCGCGACATGAACGCCAAATACCGCGAAACCTCCACCGGCGGGCTGGCGCTGAAAATCGTGCCGTGTAACTGAGCCTTCGCACCATGCGCACGAAAAAAGCCGCCTGCGGGCGGCTTTTTTGACGACGCGATAAGCCTGCTGACAAAAACTGACACAGCGGCGCGCTAACATGGCGTTCCCTTCAATCAAGTGGAGAATCCATGAAAAAACTCACTTTTTATACCAACCCGCACTCACGCGGCAGCATGGTGCGCTGGATGCTGGAAGAATGCGGCGCGGACTACGACACCGTCGCCGTCGCCTTCGGCGCAGAAATAAAAGCGCCCGCCTACCGCGCCATCAACCCGCTGGGCAAAGTCCCGGCGCTCGCCCACGGCGACACCGTGCTGACCGAAACCCTCGCCATCATCACCTGGCTCGCCGAACACTACCCGGACAAGGCGCTCATCCCGCCCACCGGCAGCGACGCGCGCGGCGAATACTACCGCTGGCTCTGCTTCGCCCTGCACCTCGAATACGCGGCGGTGGATCGCTGGCGCGGCGTAGAAAACAACGCCGAACAGCGCAAAGCCATCGGCTACGGCGACTTCGACACCGCTTTCGCCGTGCTGCAAGAGCGCCTGCGCGGACGCGAATACCTCATCGGCGACCGCTTTAGCGCGCTCGACCTCTACTACAGCGGGCTGCTCGCCTGGCTCATCCACCGCGTGCAAGTATTGCCCGCCGACGCGGTGTACCTCGACTATATGCAGCGCCACCTCGCCCGCCCCGCTTACGCCCGCACCAAAGCACTGGACGACGCACTACAGGCGGAGATGGCATAAAGCCGGTGGGTGGCGTTGACCCACGAACCGTGCAGCACGTAGGGGCGGTTAGGTGAAGCCGTAACCGCCCGACAGGATGCGCCCAGGCGCACCCTTTCGATACAATCACGGTATCCCCCAACCCACCCACAACCATGAACCTCAAACACCTCCCCCTCCTGCTCGCCCTCGCTACCAACCTGCCCGCTGCCGCCACCAGCACTGAACCATTCCCTCCCTCCGCGGGGGAGGGTCGGGGTGGGGTTAGCCTGCAAACCACCGAAACAAATAGCGAACCCGCCGCCCCTCCCCAAACCATCCTGAACCCCAACCGCAAATACAACCTCGGCATCATCATCCCCCAGGACGAAATCCAGCCTGACACCATCGAAGCGCCGGACGCACAAAGCGCGCGCCTGCCGGAAACCCTCCTTGACGCCGCACAAGCCGCAGAAAACCCCATTGATTACACCCCGCCGGACAAACCCCTCCCCGACATCCATGCCAACGCCAGCGGCAGACCGACCGAAAAACCCGCCCCCGGCGGATACAGCCGCAAAATACTGGGGCTTACCGCCGATGGCCGCCCCGTGGTGCAGGATTACTGGCAGGACAGCGGCGCAGCCAAAACCGCGCCGTTCACCCTAAAAAAAGGCGCCAGCCTGCGCGACTTCACGACCGCCGCCGTGGACGGCAAAATCATCTGGTACCAGCCCGACGGCAGCATCCGCGCCATCCAGCAATACCGCAACGGCGCCCCCGCCAGCCGCCTCAACTACTACCACAACGGCCGCCTCGCCATCCAGGGCGAACTGCCGCCGGACGTCGCCGAGCCGGACGACCCCTACCGCAGCGCGGGCGAGGCCGACAAAGGCATCCGCTACTACTACGAAAACGGCCAACTGCTGGCGCTGGATTACGGCCACCGCGTCCTGAACTGCTATAACGGCTGCAAAAGCTGGAACATCCTCTACGACGAAAACGGCGCGCCGCTTGCCGCCGGACATGGCGAACGCAACGGCTGCATCATTGGCAGCGACCACTGGAACAGCCTCAACCACACCCCCGCCGACCAACAGGCGGCGCGCCGCCAAACCTTCGACGCCGCCCTGGCACGCAAAGCCATGCTGGAACAACTACTGCGCGACAGTAGCGACATCAACCCCGCCATCGAACCGCCCTTCGCCGCCGATGCGGGCAACAAACCTGCCGCCACTACCACCAATCAGCCCCCTCCCCCGTGGGGGAGGGATGGGGTGGGGGCAGCCAACAACCTGCGCAGCGACAGCCACCACAACGAATCACAACCAGAACCCGCATCCCACCCCGACAGCCGCTACAACCTGCGCACCTGGAGCAGCGCCGGTATCGAACCCGACACCATGAGCGCCCCGCCCGCCCTGCCGCCGCAGCCCGCCAGCACATACGACGCCACCACAGCCGCCAAAACCGACATCGCCTACACCCCCTACGACTCCGCCATAGGCACTTTTCCCAGCAACAACGACTACAGCTACCGCACAATCCTCGGCGAAACCGCCGATGGCCGCCTGGTTATCCAGGACTACTACAAAAGCAGCGAGCACCCGCGCACCGCGCCCTACATCCTCAACCGCTACGGCGACCCGCAAGACCCCACCGCCATCAACGCCGACAGCAAACTCGTCTGGTACCGCCAGAACGGCAGCGTGTACGCCATCCAGCACTACCATGACGGCCAGCCCGCCGGATACCTGAGCTTCTACCGCAACGGCCGCCTGGTCGCGCAAAAAGCCCGTCCCGGCAACGACAACGATTTCTACGCCGCCATCGGCGCTATCGCCTCCGCAGGCACGCGCTACTACTACGACGACGGGCACATCCTCGCCCTCGAATACCATCATGGGCGCGTTGGCAGCTGCAACATGGGCGCCTACTGCAAAGAAGGCGAAACCCTCTACGCCCCGGACGGCACCCCGCTCATCGCCTGGCAGAGCATACAAAGCGGCGACAACATCACCCACCAAAGCTGGAACACCCTCAACACCACTCCCGCCGACCAACAGGCCGCGCGCCGCCAGAGCATCGACGCCGCCCTCACCCGCTGGGACGACATCAAACAACGCCTGTCAGACAACGACCTCAACCAACCCTACCACCACGACGAAACTGCCGTCGCTACTACCACAAATCAGCTCCCTCCCCCGTGGGGGAGGGACGGGGTGGGGGCAGCCGACGACCTCGCCGCCCCGGCCGACCTGCCCGCGCCAGTCCTGCCGGAAAGCGTCCTCGATGCCAAACAGGCGGCGCACAACCCCATCGACTACACCCCGCTGAGCTACCCGGACTACTACGCCGACCGCTACGGCCTGCCGACCCGGCGCGCCGTCAGCGGCGGCTACATCCGCAAAATCCTCGGCAAAACCGCCGACGGCCGCCTCGTGGTGCAGGATTACTACCAGGACAGCGGCACCCCACAAACCGCGCCGCTCACCCTGAAAAAAGACGCCGACCCGGCAGACTTCAGCCCCGCGGCGGTGGACGGCAAAATCGTCTGGTACCGCCCCGACGGCAGCATCCGCGCCATCCAGCAATACCGCGACGGCGAGGCGGTCAGCCCGCTCAACTACTACCACGAAGGCCGCCTCGCCATCCAAAAACCGTTCCCCGGCCAGCCCGACGACCCCTACCAACAGCTGAGCGAGCTTGCCGACGGCATCCGCTACTACCACAAAAACGGGCAAATCCTTGCCTTTGACCGAAACACCTTTACCTACGCCCTCTACGACGACCAGGGCAAACCGCTCTACATACAGATCACCCACTTCGGCCACATCTGGGATATCTACTACTGGAACACCCTCAACCACACCCCCGCCGGACAACAAGAAGCGCGCCGCAAAACCCTTGATGCCGCCTGGGCGCGCAAAACCATGCTGGAACAACTGCTGCGCAACAACGGCGACCCCAACCCCGCTCCGCAAACCGACGCCGCGCAAAAAGAACCTGCCCCCGCCACTACCACCGAACAGCCCCCTGCTCCGGCGGGTGCAAAACGGGGCGGAATTAGCCCGCAAACCGCCGAACCGAATAGCGAACCTGTCCCCGCCACTACCACCGTTCAACCCCCTCCCCCTGTGGGGGAGGGACGGGGTGGGGTTAGCCTGCATACCGCCGAATCAAATAGCGAACCCGCGCTCGCCGCGCAAACAGAACCCGCCCCCGCTACCCCCGCCAATCAACCTCCTCCCCCAGCGGGTGCAGAACGGGGCGGGGATAACCCGCAAACCGCCGAAGCGAATAGCGAACCCGCGCTCGCCATTACCGCCGAACTACCCCCTCCCCCGTGGGCGGGCACCCACAAAAAATGCGAACGCATTTTTTGTGGGAACCGGCGGAGGGGCGGGGTGGGGGCAGCTAACAACCCGCGTAGCGACAGCCTGCAAAACAAATCACAAACAGAGCCCGCCACAGACAACACCGACGCCCCGCTGATCAGCATGGAAAGTCTCCCCGCGCCGCCCGCCCTGCCCGTACAGCCGCTGCCGGAAAGCATCCTTGACGCCAAACAGGCGGCGTACAACCCCATCGACTACACCCCGCTGCTCCCGCCCGCAACCACCGCGCCCCTTTACGCCCGCTACGACGGCAAGCCCGTCAAAGGCTCCGCTCCCGGTGGCTACTACCGCAAAACACTGGGCAACACCGCCGACGGCCGCCGCGTGGTGCAGGACTACTACCAGGACAGCGACACCCCGCAAACCGCGCCGTTCACCCTGAAAAAAGACGCCAACCCGGCAGACTTCAGCACCGCGGCGGTGGACGGCAAAATCGTCTGGTACCGCAAAGACGGCAGCATCCGCGCCATTCAGCGATACAAAAACGGTGAGGCGGTCAGCCCGCTCTACACCTACCACGAAGGCCGTCTCGCCGTCACCACCCCGCAACCCGGCCTGCCCTTTGACGACCTCTACAACAGCGCCGGTGAAATCAGCCGCGGCCTGCGCTACTACCACGAAAACGGGCAAATCCTCGCGCTGGAGCGGCATATCCTGCCCTGCAACGGATACTGCGAACACTGGCTCAACCTCTACGACGAACAGGGGCAACCGCTCTACGCCGAACACTTCCGCAAAGACGGCGACCTTGGCAGCTTCCGCCGCTGGCGCGCACCGGAATACCGCCCCGCAGCGGGGCAGGAAAAAACATTCCTCGCCTCCCAAAGCGCCACCCACCGCGAAGACCGTTCCCTTGTCTATCTCGCCGCCAGCATCCGCTACAACACCCTGCGCAAAATGCTGCAATACGAGGGCCTGTAAGCCGCAACAGCCGGGCAATCGCGCCTTGCACGGCACGTTGCGTGGTGGTGGGGCAAGCCCCACCCTACGCGCTGCGCCGCGCTCGGCTTTTCCCCGGCGGAGACAATGGCGTTCGGCGATGGCCTGAACGACGTGGAAATGTTCACCGCGGTCGGCTGCGCGGTGGCGATGGGCGATGCCTGCGCCGAACTGAAAGCGGTCGCAAAACACATCACCGGCACGCTGGAGGAGGACGGCATCGCCCGCGCGCTGCTGGATTTGGGCGTGCTGACGGCGGGGGAAGTGGGCATTTAGGTTGATAAATCAGCGCCCGCGCTTCACTGAACCCAAATAAATCGCCAGTAGCGTCAGCGCCGCACCGCCCCACTGAATCGCCGCGACCGGTTTCATCAGCCAAAACGCATCCAGCAGCAGGGCGGCGACCGGCTCGGCCAGTAAGAACAGTCCGGTCAGCGCCAGCGACAGGCGCGGAATGGCGAAGGCAATCAGCCCCCACGCCAAACACTGCATCACCAGCCCGTACACCAAAATCAGCCCGACCGCCTGCGCGCTGCGCGGCCACAGCGCTTCGCCCGCGATGAGCGCCACCGGTAGCGCACTCGCCGCGCCGCAGACGCTCAATATCAGCATCAGCGGCACCAGAGCCACCGGCGCCACCGCATGCACCTTGCGAATCGCCGCCATCGACAGCGCCAGCATCGCCCCGGAAACCGTACCGCTCACCAGCCCCCAGCCCGCGCGTTCATTGAGCGCAAACTCCGGGCTGGCAATCAGCGCCACGCCGGCTACCGCCAGCGCCAGACTCGCCACCTGCCAGCCTCCAGGACGTTCGCCAAAAAAGAGGAAGCCAATCGCGGCGAGGAAGAAAATCTGCAAACTGTTGAGCAGGGTCGAAATCCCCGGCCCGACCGCGTGAATGCTCTCGTGCCACAGCGCCAAATCGAGATTCAAAAACACCCCGGCTGCGGCGGCGAAGTACCAGCAGCGGCGGTTCTGCGGAAACGGTGGACGCCGCCACCACGCCCACAGGCCAAACGCCAGCGCGCCAACCAGCAGCCGCCAAAATGACATCGCAAAGCTGCCAAGCGGCACGAAGACGATAATCAGGCTGCCCAAGCCAAAGAGTACGCAACCCAGCACCAGCCCGGCCATCGCCCAGCGGTCGCCCCGTGGTAAAACTTGCGACATAAAACCCCTCATGCTTTTCCAAAGGGCAGAACCATAGCACGTTCACGCGGCGGATTTACATACACCTTGAGCGCTCAGGTGTATGTACCGCCATCCACATAAAGTTTCAGTTCGTAGGGTGGGGCTTGCCCCACCGTCGCACAACCGTCACCATGCCCCGGACGGTGCGCCGAGGCGCACCCTATGGCGGAGCGGATGGCGGGTATTCGGGGAGTTGTAGGTCGGGCATTCATGCCCGACGTTTTTTGATGTCGGCCATAAATGGCCGACCTACGCGCTATCGCGCTCCTCAATCCTGGCGCAGGCGGCGTTATAGTTTGCTGACGTTACGGCGGATGGCGGGCAGGGTGGTGGTGGCGGGTTTTTCTTCGGGCGGGCAGGTGTGCCAGTCGGCGGGGAGCAGGCGGGCGATGCTGTTGAGGGCGATGAACAGCAGCCAGAGGATGCCGTTAGTCAGCGGGTAGTCGCCGAAGGGCAGGAGGCGCAGCAGGTTGAGGATGGCGTAGCTGTCGTAGGGCAGCGGCGGTTCGGTAAACGGCAGGGCGAGAAGGTGCTGTTGCAGCAGGATATTCACCGTCAGCCACAGCGCGGCGAAGGCGAGGTTCGCCACCATCAGGCGTCGTGCGAACGGGCTCGGCAGCGCGGGCGGGGGCGGTTCGGGACGCGGCGGCGTTGGGTATGGGTTGCCGCTGGCGCTGGCGGCGATGTCGCGCACGGCGGGGTAGTCGTCGAGCAGCGCGGTGCGGATGTGTCTTTCGTCGCCGTTGTGGTAGTAGATGGCGAGGTGTTCGGGGGTGGCGAACCTGCGTGGTGGCGCGTCGTACGGTACGGCGTTGATGTCGGCGAGGTCGTCCCAGGGGATGTGCAGGCCGGGCGCGCCCGGATGCAGGCGGTTGCCGCGCGCGGCGAGGTGGAGGCCGTCGGCGTCGATGCGCGCCACGGGCTGGTCGCTGGCGCTGAAAGCGTAATGCAGTTCGCGCCAGAGGCTGCGGACGATGAGGGCAACGGGGGCGATGAGGAAGATGATGAGGCCGCTGTAGCCGTGGATGAGGGCGTTGGCAAAGGGGACGGCAAGTGTCATCAGCAGGATGAGCCAGGCGCAGGCGCGGCCGTTGGCGCGGGCGACGAGGTGTGCCGGTTTGTACCAGGCGCGCGGGGTGATGTTGGTGCGTGCTTGCGGTGGTGCGGGGCGTGACTCCGGCGCCAGAGTCGCCTGTTGTTGCTCGTCGCCACGCCAGGCGGCGAGGTTGAGCAGGGTGAGGACAAGGAGCGGCCAGAAGACGGGGGTGTTGTAGAGGGTGTGGAGTATGGGCAGGGCGATGGCGACGGTGAGGTTGGTGGCGAGCAGCGCCCAGGCGCGCGGGCGGATGCGCAGCGGGCGGCTGTTGGCGGGCGGGATGTTTTTGGCGCTGCGCGCGGCGCGGCGGCGGCCGATGTCGGCGAGGATGTATGCGACGATTTCCGGTGGCGGTTGTATTTGTTCGAGGATGGCGCGCAGGTCGGCGGCGTGTTCGCTGTCGGGGTCAACGTCGTCGGGCAGTTCGCCGCGCAGGCAGCGCTCCATGAAGTCGAGGAATTCGGGGTCGTCGTATTCCACCGGGCGGGTGATGGTGTTGTAGTGTGCCAGGCTGGCGCCGACGACGCGGGCGATGTTGCGCGCGATGACTGCGCCTCCGGCGGCGTTGGTGCGGATGGCGCGACTGTCGCCGTCGCGGTTGGTGAGGATGAGCAGTTTGTAGTGGTCGCTGGTGTCGGCGTCAATGTCGCCCAACTCTGCCCACGGTATGGTGAAGTTCAGTTTGCCGCCGCCGAGGTTGCCGTAGAGGTAGATGTGGTGGAAGTCGCGCTGGCGCGGGTTGGTGAGGGCGAGGTGCAGGCCGTCCGCGTCGCTGCGGGCAATGGGGCGGGTCGCGTAGGCGAAGGTGCGCCAGAGGAGGCGGGCGGCGCCGAGGGCGAGGATGGCGGTGATGAGGCTGAAGGTGAGGGCGGCGTTGCGGCTGCCATACGCCCAAAGGTTGGGCAGGTGTTGCGCGAGGATACTGGCGGGGAGGAGCAGCCACCAGCCGAGCCAGTTGGCGCGGGCGATGGCGCGCGGGGCGCGGTACCACGCGCGCAGCGGGATGTCCGGGCGCGGGGCGGGCGGGCTGGCGGGTGGCGGCTCGCGGTAGTCGGCCTGTTTTTGCCAGCGGCTTTGTCGCGCGTACCAGGCGATGGCGACGGAGATGAGCGGCGCGAGGAGGGCGAGTCCGGCGGCAATGCCGCGCGGCAGCGGCCAGTACATCAGCACGATAGTGGCGGGAAAGAGGAGGAGGCTGTTGGCGAGGATGAGCCAGGCAAGCGGGCGGCGGCGCGGCGGTGGCAGTGGGGTGTCATCCGGCAGCGGGTCGCCGTCGCGCATGGCACGGCTGGCGGCGATGATGGCGTCGAGGCTGGTGTCGTCGTTGCCCGCCGCGCGCAGGGTGCGGTAGTAGCGGTCGCGGTAGTCGCTGAGGACGAGGACGCCGTCGTCGTTTTCAATGCGGCGCAGGTCGCGCCACGACAGGCGCAGCCGGGTCGCGCCGTCGCGGATGGTGATGCCGTTGCCGTCGATGCGGGCGACGGGGCGGGCGGGGTCGGCGATGAGGCGGCGCAGGGCGTGCCAGCCGGGGCGCAATAGCAGCACGGCGCAGCCGAGGCCGTAGAGCGCGACGGGCAGGACAGGAACAGCGACAGCGATGCCACCGCGCAGGAGCTGTGCCGTCAGCAGCGGCGTAGCGACGAGGGCGGCGGCGAGCCAACCAAAGAGTCGCCAGTTGTCGTGCTGGATGCTGCGCGGGTGTTTGTACCACGCCCGGCTTTCCGCGCGCGGGGTGTCAAGCGGCGCGCGTTCGCGGTGGCGGCGGATGTCGTCAAGTATTTGCGGCAGGTCGGGGCCAAGTTCGGGCAACGGCAGCCGTTCACACGGGGCATCTGCCGCCGGCGGGTTATCGGCGGCGGGGAGGTAGCTTTGCCCGTAGCAGGCGAGGTCGTGCGCCGGGGCGGTTTCGTCCGGTGCGGGGCGCGGCGGGGTGTTGCCGTGCATGATGACTTCGAGCGCGTAGTAGTCGCCGGGTTCGAGGGTGGCGCGCAGTTCGGCGATTTGCGCCCATTGCCATTGGCCGAGCCAGCGCCCGTATTCGTTAAAGGCGGTGAGGCCGTTTTCGTCGCAGACGAGGATGGGCGGATTCCAGAGCAGGCGGATGAGGCTGCGATGGCAGACGAGCGCGAGGACTGCGGTGTAGATGAGCGGGTACCAGGCGAGCCAGGCGGTACCGCCGCCCAGGTTTTTGGCATACAAGGCAAGCAGCGTGGCGGTGTAGCCGTAGCCGATGGGTGCGGCGATGAGCCAGGTGAGCAGGCGCCAGCGGCGGAAGCGGTCGAAGCGGCGCCAGATGAGGGTATTGGCGGACTGGCGGTTGGCGGCAAAGAGCGGTCGGGGCATGAGCAACGGCGGTTGGCGGGCGATGAGGGGGTTATGGGGGCGGGGTGGGTTTTTCCAAAATACCCGCATGGTGCCGAATCCCCGCAGGTAATGAGACGATGCCACAATTACGAGCGAGATGTTTTGCGCGATAGTATCAATGCCGTCGTGTCATCGCCCTGGTTTCAATCCGCCGCCAGCGGTTGTCCCAAGGCGTAGGGGCGGTTAGCGCAGCGTAACCGCCCGTGTTTATGATGGCGGGCGGCCACGGTGAGACGATGCCGCAATTACGGGCGAGACGATTTGCGCGATGGTATCAATGCCGTCGTGTCATCGCCCCGGTTCGTAGGTTGGGTTAGCGAGACACGAGCGACTGGAACAGCTCGCGTAGCGACAAGTATTGCTCGCGCAGCGACAAGTATTGCTCGCGCAGCGAGAGAGGGGTTGGGGTGAGGGCAGCAAATAATTGAAAAAGCAGAATTTCGGTTTATCGATAATATCGCTACCCCCACCCCGACCCTCCCCCGCTGCGGGCGCTGCGCGCCCTGCAGGGGAGGGGGATATTCGGCGTAGTCATTCAAATTTGTGTGGAT
>NZ_DBHKZK010000025.1:0-4228 GCF_057314735.1 Cardiobacterium sp. | reverse complement strand
CCGGAATTTCGATTCATGAACAACATCCCTACACCCCCTCCCCGACCCTCCCCCGCTACGGGCTTCGCCCTGCAGGGGAGGGGGATTTTAAACAGGTTCTTAGGTCATGGGGTGTTTTTGTGTTTACAGTCGTGGATATAGCCGCTTGTCGGCGTCAATATCAAGCCAATCTGCAAGGCCAAGCCAGTCGCGGCGCTCACTGCGTTCGCTGACTTTTTTATAGAGCACCTGATAATGGGGGCTTTCCGTTAGCGTCTTGCGTGTGTATTGACCACCGTGTTCCAGTACGAGACGGGCGATGGAATATTGGCGTGCGTTCAGCCGCTTGTCTTGTTTGGCTTCGTTCAGGCGGTAGCTGTAAAGCAGCACCTTGGTCATTTCGTTGATGCGGTCGTGCAGTTGGTGGATGGTGTCGCGCATCCCCTGCAAGAAGAAGACAACAAAGGCGGTATTGGCGTCCGCTTCTTTGCGTTTGTGGGCGAGGCGGGTGTGGTTAAACAACGAAAAATAGCGGTCGATATGGCGCAGGTAGTAGCGTGCTTGCGCGAATGGCGCGTAATTCATGCCTTCATGCAGAAGGATGCTCGCTTCAAGCACGCGGCCAACGCGGCCATTGCCGTCCCAAAAGGGATGGATGATTTCGTAGTAGTAGTGGACGAGCGGCGCGCGGATAAGCGCGGGGACGCCTGCCGCCTGCAATGTTTCCTGCCACTCGCAAAGCGCGGCGATGCAGCGGCTGATGTCGCCGCGGTATTGTGGCGGTTTGTAGGGCGGGTTGCCGACTTGGGTCACGATGTCTTTGCTGTTGTTGCGATACTGGCCGGGTGCGTTGTATGGGTGCGGGATGTCGGTGGTGATTTGTCGGTGGATGTCCTGAATGTAGGCGGGGGTAAGGCGCCAATCTGTTGTGCTGCTGTGTGCTTGTGCGTGTTCGTAGGCGGTTTTCAGGTTCAGTACAGCGCGGCGGTTATCGTCCGGGCTGCGCGGTGGCTGTGCCAGTGTGTCGGCGGTTTCTTCTTCGCTCAATTCGCCGCCTTCAATGGTGTGCGTACCATAGATGCCGCTGGCAATAACTTCTTTTTCCAGACTGCTGGCAATCGCGGCTATGGGCGAGGAGGCAAAACGCTGCCAGGCATCTTCGACGAGGCGCAGCGGCAGTTCGACTGCCTGCAAGTCGAGCGCAAGGCGCAGTTTGAAGGGGGCGAAGCGCGCGCACGCGATGCTGTGTTGCAAGGTTTCTTGGTCAATCATGCAACGTATTTTAATGGAAAAATGGCCGCAAAAATGGCCACTTTTTTGCCATTATTTTCATCGTTTTTTCATGGTGATAAATGTGTTGTGAGCGCTTTTTTGCTCGATTTTTTGGCCGCTTTTTTGGCCAGAAAAAAACCGGGCATTGCCCGGCTTTTCTTTTGGCTTTTCACCGCTGCGTGAGGCTTTTGCTGATGCAGTCTTTCAGCGCGGCGACATCATTCGGCAGAATGGTCACGCGGCGCGGCGCGCTTTCGATGTTGTGGAAGCGTTCCGGGCGCGGCGCGGCGAGGCCGGTCGCCTCATGCACGGTTTCTTCAAATTTCGCCGGCAGCGCGGTTTCTAAACATATCATCGGGTGCTCGCTGGGGTGGGCGGCACGCCACTCGCGCGCGACGTGGACGCCGTCGGCGGTGTGCGGGTCAATCAGGCGGTCGTATTTTTCGTACACGTCGCGGATGGTTGCCAGGCGGTCGGCATGGCTGCTGCGCCCGGCGTCGAAGCCGGAGGCGCGGATGCTCTCGCCGAGAGATTCGAGGCTGATGCCGCCGCCCGCTTCGAGGGTGTGCCAGAGGGCGGCGGTTTGTGCGCTGTCGTCGCCGCTGATGCTGTAGATGTAGCGCTCAAAGTTGC
The DNA here is from genome assembly GCF_057314735.1 of Cardiobacterium sp. Classification (NCBI taxonomy): domain Bacteria; kingdom Pseudomonadati; phylum Pseudomonadota; class Gammaproteobacteria; order Cardiobacteriales; family Cardiobacteriaceae; genus Cardiobacterium; species Cardiobacterium sp. Next base: position 2,344 of record NZ_DBHKZK010000025.1, on the reverse strand, counting down.
TCGCCTTGCCGATGTCCATTGACGGGCTGCTGGTTTTGGCGACGTCTGCCGCCGGGCGGGCGCGGTACTCGCCGCTGTGCAGGGTATGGTAGAGGACGTCGTTTTCGTTGGTGGCGACGATGAGGTGCGCAATCGGCAGTCCCATGCGTTTGGCGATGTATCCGGCGTAGATGTTGCCGAAGTTGCCCGATGGCACGGTGTAATCCACCTGCGCGTCTTGCGGCAGATCGAGCGCGAGGTAGGCCTTGATGTAGTACACGCTTTGCGCCAGTACGCGCGCCCAGTTGATGGAGTTGACCGCGCCGATGTGGTAGCGGCTCTTGAACGCGGCGTCGGCATTGACGGCTTTGACGAGGTCCTGGCAGTCGTCGAAGACGCCTTCAATGGCGATATTGTGGATGTTGGCGTCTTGCAGGCTGTACATTTGCGCTTGCTGGAAAGGACTCATGCGGCCATGCGGTGAGAGCATGAAGACGTTGATGCGCGCCTTGCCGCGCATCGCGTATTCGGCGGCGGAGCCGGTGTCGCCGCTGGTCGCGCCGAGGATGTTCAGCCGCTGGTCGCGGGTTTCAAGGACGTATTCCATCGCGTTGCCGAGGAATTGCATGGCGATGTCCTTGAAGGCGAGCGAGGGGCCGTTGGAGAGTTCAAGAATGTAGGTGTCGCTGTCGCCGAGGCGGGTTAGCGGGGTGATGGCGTCTGTGTGGAAGACGCTCTCGTGGTAAGTGCGATGCAGGATACGGCGCAGGTCATTTTCCGGGATGTCGTCAATGTAGTGGCGCATCACCGCGAAGGCGAGGTCGGCGTAGCTGTGGGTTTTCCATTCGCGCAGGGTGGCGGGGGTGATGATTTCCGGGATGTGCGCGGGCATGGCGAGGCCGCCGTCGGGGGCGAGGCCTTGCAGGAGGATGTCGCTGAAGTGGCCGAGGGATGCGCCACGGGTGGATTGGTATTGCATGGGGTTCCTTGTGTCAGTCGTTGGCGATGGCGACGCTGATGTATGCCTGCATGAGGGCGTCGGGGTCGGTGGTGGTGGTCAGCATGAAGGTCGGTTTGCGCGAATTGTCCGGCAGTTGCCATTGGTGGGCGAGGTAGTGCAGTTTGCTGCCATCAACGGTTTTGTGTTCGTCTTCGCGTTGGACGGTGGTGAAGCCTTCCGGCGGCTGGTTGATGGTTTTGAGGTAGCGTTTTTCGACTTCTGCGGCGTCAATGTGGTGGGCGAATACGGCGCAGTAGTTTTTGTCTTTCATGATGGCGATGACGTAGTTTTCCGGTTCGTGCGGCACGATCCAGGCGCCGCCTTCCTGTTGGGCAAGGTAGATGTCGGCGGCTTCTTTGGGTACGGGCGGGAGATCTTTCAGTTTTTCGCGCAGTTTGTCCAGGTCGGTCAGGTGCTGGATGCAGGTGTTGGTGTAGAGGTTGGTGAAGTCTTCGGCCTGTTTTTCGGCGTCGCCTGCGGCAAAGACGTTGTGGCAGGCGAGGGCGGCGAGCAGCGGGAGGAGGGTTTTGGACATGGTTGGTTCCTTTAAGGTTGGGAAAGGGGGTTATACATACACTTGAGCGCTCAAGGTGTATGTAAAGGGGAAGGGCGGTGGTGCCTTTATTCTTCGTCTGTGACGGTGGCGATGATGATGTATGCCTGCAATCCTGCCTTGGGGTCGGCTGAGGTGGTCAGTATGAACGTCGGTTTGCGCGGATTGTCCGGCAGTTGCCATTGGTAGGAGAGCTTGTGGGATTCGCTGCCATCTACGGTTTCAGTTTCGTCTTCGCTTTTGACGACGGTAAATTCTTTGGGTGCGCGGTTCATGGCATCCAGGTACTGCTTTTCGACTTGTGCGGCATCAGCACGATGCGCGAAGACGGCGCAGAAATCTTTGTTATCCATTAAGGCGATAATGAAAGGCCCCTGCGGGTGCGGCACAATCCAGGCCGTGCCTTTTTCTTTGGCCAGGAACAGCGCTGCCTTGTCTGCCGGGAGGGTTTGCAGGTCTTTCAGTTTTTCGCGCAGTTGGTCCAGGTCAGCCAGGTGCTCAATGCAGGTGTTGGTGTAGAGGTTGGTGAAGTCTTCGGCCTGTTTTTCGGCGTCGCTCGCGGCAAATGTGGCGTGGCAGGTGAGGGCGATAAGTAAGGGAATGAGGATTTTTTGCATGGTTTGGGCGGGTGGGTTGAGGAGCGGGTTTTACATACAGGGTAGCGGGGTTGGTGTATGTATAGCCATCCACCGAAAGCCCTCATACTGTGTTGCGTCGCCTCGCCGTACAAAAGCGTACTGTCTTCGGCGACGCGCCTTGTCTGAAACTTTCGGTGGACGGCTATATATTTATGGCAGGTTGGGTTAGGGCGT
>NZ_DBHKZK010000024.1:0-2536 GCF_057314735.1 Cardiobacterium sp. | reverse complement strand
CTCCGTTGCTTTTTGTTTGCCCTTCGTTTATCAGCATACATTTTAGGACACCACCGAAAAACTAACCCGCCCATTCCGCCGTCACGCCCGGCGGCACGAACACCACCCCCGCGCCGCTATGCCAGCGCACCGTCGCTGTCCTGCCCGCCAGCTCATTGCGTGCGGCAAGGGCGACAAACGGCGCGAGCGTCAGCCCGTCCGCACCCCAGCGCAGCCCCTGATAACACAGCCCTGCCAATGGCGACAGCGCGAACACGCTCACCTTGTCGCCCGCCTGACCGCAGAGCCGCCATTCCACCGGCCCGCAGGCAAACAGCCGCGTGCCACCCCGCCCCAACAGCAGCGTCGGCAGACCACAACGCGGCAACACCCACAAATTGCCAAAACCATGATCTGCCTCGTCGCCATCCGCGCCCAGCACCATCAGACAGCGCGCCCGCGGCCAGCGTGCGCGTACAAAGGCGAGCGCCAGCTCAAAATCCGTTTCATCCTTGTCCACCGGAAAAGCGAGGCGCGGCACATCGGCAGCGAGAGCGCCGCTACTGTCAAAATCCCCCAGCCACCAGTCCGGCACCACACCAAGCGCCTGCGCGTGCCGCATCCCGCCATCGACGGCAATCACCACCTCGCCCGCCTGCGGCAACCGATACGGACGCACAAAATCTCCCGCTAACAACAACCAAACCGTCTCAACCATAACCGCCTCCCGGAAAACGCGCAATTTAACCACCTTTTGACACCCTAGGCGGAAGACTGCACAATCCGGCGACACCCCAATTCCCGCACCTGATGAAACTGAACCTCCTCGGCGAACCGCCCGTACCGCCGCCCGCCGCGCACCGCATCCATCGACCCGAAGACGCCACCGGCGACTACTACCTGCACTGGCGCGACGACCGCTACCACCTCTGCGACCGCCAGCAGCGCCATCCGCCGCTCAGCCTTGACCTTGCCGACTACCTCGGACGCCGGGGCAGCGAAACCCTGCCGAAAACCCTGCGCGGCATGGCCGGTGCGCACATCGCCGACGCCACCGCCGGCTGGGGCAAAGACGCCTGGCTGCTCGCCAGCCGCGGTTTTACCCTCACCCTGTATGAGCGCAACCCCTACCTCGCCGCCCTGCTCGCCGATGCCCTGCAACGCGCCCGCGCCGACCCGCGCAGCGCCACCATCGCCGCCCGCCTTGACCTCGTCCACGCCGACGCGACGACCGCACTCGCCCCTGCCAGCTTCGCCGCGGTGTACCTCGACCCGATGTACCCGGAGCGGCGCAAAAACGCGAAAGTGAAAAAACAGATGCAGGCACTGCAACAACTGCTTGGCCACAGCGACGACGACGCGGCGCTGCTCGCCCGCGCCCGCCTTGCCGCCACCCGCCGCGTCATCGTCAAACGCCCGCAACACGCGCCACCACTCGCCGGCATCACGCCCGATTACCACATCGACGGCCCCAATACCCGCTACGACATCTATCTCGCGCCGCAATAAAAATGGATGTATGAGACAAAAATGTTTTAGAACCCGTTCAAGATCCCGGGTTATCCACAATAGCTATACATCCAAAGCCTCAGACAAGGCGCATCGACGAAGACAGTACACATTTGCACGGCGAGAGATGCAATGCTGTATGAGATTTAGGGTGTGTTTACAATTCAGCCTTGGGATTTTGCAGGTTGGGTTAGGCGTAGTAGCCGACTGGAACAGCTTGCGTAGCAAGAAACCCAATAATGGAATATGTTAGGCATTCGACTTGTTGGGTCTTTCTCGCTGCACGAGCTGTTCCAGTCGCTCGTGCCTCACTAACCCAACCTACGAACAAAATCATCGTGTTATGACCAATTGTAAATGGCTCCTAACAGCTTGTGGTGTGAATGTTTTCTATAGCCCAAATCTTGGCGCATACATCGAGAAAGTTGTGCGGGCATTAAACTGCCCGCACAAAAGTTTGCAGTGAAAGACACCTTGTTTGGACAGACGTTGCATCTAGTTTAACAATTAGCCTTTAATAAACAATAAACCCCTTTCCAAACGATGAGCTTGTACGAAACCTGGAATCAATAACTAAATCCACTCCCCTCTTCCTTGATGGAGAGAGGGGGAAGAGCAAGGGCAAATATTTTCTGTAATTAACGAAATTTGTAAGGAAGTCTAATAAATTTCAAGATAATAAATATGAAGGAGACACACCGTTGGTGCTAGAGGCTGTTTACAATTGGCCATAACATGATGATTTCATTCGCAGGTTTGGTTAAGGCCTGTTTACCATTCAGCCGTAAACACGCCCAAACCAATGTGGTTGCGTGGCGACGATTTTGTGAGCTACACCATTAGTTTGTAGGGTGTGTGCCGCAGGCACGCACGCGTTTACCGATGGCAAATTCCCGCGTGCGTGTCGGCTACGCCGCCACACACCCTACGCACGGAACCCGCCCGCTGCAGGGCTTCGCCCTGCAGAGGAGGGAGGTCTAAATTGTAAACAGCCCCTAGGGCCTGTTGACACACATAATTTCCTGATAACATTGTCCCATGAGAAGCA
>NZ_DBHKZK010000023.1:0-11774 GCF_057314735.1 Cardiobacterium sp. | reverse complement strand
ATCCTGCCGTTTTTCGTTTTTTCAAGGGGTTAGACCAATTGTAAACAGCCCCTAGTAAACCCGCTTGGTCTGCGGCGCGGCCAGCAGGGTTTGCAGGCGTAGCAGGTTGTCGTGGTCAATGCGGTAGGTGGCGGGCAGGTGCAGGCGGCCTTGGGCATTGATGCTTGTGTTTTGCAGGGTGATGCTGATGCGCGCGCCGTGGCTGTCTTCCTGCGGTGCGAGGGTATCGCGCAGCTCTTGCCAGATGTCGTCCGGCAGGGCGGTGGCGTCCACGGTGAAATCCAGTTTTTGCAGCAGTTCGTAGCGCGCGTCGTAGTAGTCGTGGATGGTTTCGGCGTTGATGCGCCATTCTTCTTTGTAGTAGTTGTAGTCGGCTTTGCCGTGGATGATGAGGATGTTGTCCGCTTTGCACAGGTCTTTGTATTGTTCTGCCGCCTTGCCGAAGACGCCGATTTCCTGCCGCCCGCTGCGGTCGTCCAAGGTCAGGAATATCATCGGGTTGCCGTTTTTTTTGCTGACCATGCTGCGCGCTTCGATGACGACGCCTGCCAACGTGACGTCAATGCTGTCGCCGCGCCGCGTCGGCCGTTGCCAGTTTTCCATGTTTTCTTGCAGTTGCGCGAGGTTGCGTCCCCGGCTGATTTGCAGCAGGGTGTCGCGCGCCTCGTCGATGGGGTGCGCGCTTAAAAAGAGTCCCAGCGTTTGTTTTTCTTCGGCGAGCGTTTGCCGCAAATCCCACGCCTCGGTGGGGTTCATGATGAGACTCGGCGGCTGGTCGCCGCCGCTGTCGCCGAAGAGGCCGAACATATCGCCCTGCCCCTGGTGGCGGTTGCGGTGGTGCTGTTCGGCCAGTTTGATGGCTTGTTCGACGGCGGCGAAGAGCGCGCCGCGGTTCGGTTCGATGTTGTCAAAGGAGCCAGCGCGGATGAGGGTTTCCAGGGTTTTGCGGTTGAGTTTTTTGAGATCCAAACGGCGGCAGAGGTCTTCGAGCGAGGTGTAGTCGCCGTTTTTTTCGCGTTCTTCGAGGAGGATGTTAATCGCCGCTTCGCCGACGCCTTTGACCGCGCCCAAACCGTAGATGATTTCGCCGCGCTCGCTGACGGTGAAGGTGTACTGCGAGCGGTTGATGCAGGGCGGGATGACAGTCAGCCCCATGTCGCGCGCTTCGTTGATGAAGCGGACGATTTTGTCGATTTTTTCGATTTCCGAGGTGAGCACCGCCGCCATCAGCTCCGCCGGGTAGTGCGCTTTTAGCCACGCGGTTTGGTAGGAGAGCAGCGCGTAGGCGGCGGAGTGCGATTTGTTGAAGCCGTATTCGGCGAATTTCGCCATCAGGTCGAAGATGTCGGTCGCCTGTTTTTCCGGCACGCCGCGCTCTACCGCGCGGCTGACGAAGATGTTTTTGTTGCGCGCCATTTCTTCGGCTTTCTTTTTGCCCATCGCGCGGCGCAGGTTGTCTGCTTCGCCGAGGGTGTAGTTGGCGAGTTTTTGCGCGACCTGCATCACTTGTTCCTGATAGACCATGACGCCGTAGGTGGTCTTCAAGATGTCTTCGAGGTCGGGGTGCGGGTATTCGACTTCGGCGAGGCCGTGTTTGCGGTTGATGAAGTCATCGACCATGCCGGAGCCGAGCGGGCCGGGGCGGAACAGGGCGACAAGGGCGATGATGTCTTCAAAGGTGTCCGGGCGCAGTTTGCGGATGAGTTCCTTCATGCCGCTGGATTCGAGCTGGAAGACGGCAGTGGTGCGCGTCGATTGCAGCAGCGCGTAGGTGTCGGGGTCGTCCAGCGGCAGGGTGGCGATGTTGAGCGGCGGCTCGCCTTCGCGCGCGCGGCGGCTGTTGATGTGGCCGAGCGCCCAGTCGATGACGGTGAGCGTGCGCAGGCCGAGGAAGTCGAATTTGACCAGCCCCATCGCTTCGATGTCGTCCTTGTCGAATTGGGTGGCGATGTTCGCCCCGGCGCTTTCGCTGTAGAGCGCGGAGAAGTCGGTCAGTTTGGTCGGGGCGATGACTACGCCGCCCGCGTGTTTGCCGACGTTGCGCGCGAGCCCTTCCAGTTGCAGGCCGATGTCGATGATTTCGCGCATTTCTTCGTCTTTTTCGTATAGCTCCTGCATCGCCTCCGAGCGCAGTTCCGGTTTTTCCTGGCTTTTCGCGCTGCGGCCGAGCGCGTCCGGCAGGGTCACGCCCAAAACGGGCGGCACGGTGGCGACCAGTTTATCAACCACCGGGTACGGCACGCCGAGGACGCGGCCGACGTCGCGCAACACCGCCTTCGCCGCCATCGTGCCGTGGGTGGCGATTTGCGAGACGCGCTGCGCGCCGTATTTGTGCGAGACGTATTCGATGACTTCGTCGCGCCGCTCCATGCAGAAATCGACGTCAAAGTCGGGCATGGAAACGCGCTCCGGGTTCAAAAAGCGTTCAAAGAAGAGGTCGTAGGCGAGCGGGTCAAGGTCGGTAATCTTCAGCGCGTAGGCAACGAGCGAGCCCGCGCCCGAACCGCGTCCGGGGCCAACCGGGATGTCGTGGTCTTTCGCCCACTGGATGAAGTCGGCGACGATGAGGAAGTAACCGGGGAAACCCATCTGGTTAATCACGCCCAGCTCAATGTCGAGCCGCGCGTCATACGGCGCGCGCTTGGCGGCGCGCTCCGCCTCGTCCGGGAACAATTGCGCCAGGCGCAGTTCCAGTCCGCTTTTCGCGCTGTCAATAAGGAACGTTTCAATATTGACGCCGTCCGGTAGCGGGAAATCGGGCAGATAATTCTTGCCCAGCGTCAGCTCCAGATTGCAGCGCTGCGCCACGGCGTGGGTGTTGGCAAGCAATTGCGGCGCATCATGAAAGCGCTCTGCCATCACCGCATCGCTGGTGAAATGGTACTTCTGCGTGAAATAGCGCGGTCGTTTGTCATCGGCGAGCTGCCAGCCGTTGCTGATGCAAACGCGCACTTCGTGCACGTCGTAATCGTCTGCCGTCGGGAAACAGGCGAGGTTGGTGGCAACCGCCGCCAGCCCCAATTTGCGCCCCGCCTCGCGGCACCAGTCGAAATACTCCGCCTCGCCCGGCTGGCCGTGCCGCGCCAGTTGCAGATAGTAGCGGTCGGGGAAAATGCCCTGCCAGAAGGCGGCACGTTTTTCCGCACCCTGCGCATCGCGGCGGCGGAGAAAGCGCGCCAAATCGCCGTCAATGCCGCCGGAAAGGGCGAGCAGCCCCTCGCATTGCGCCGGGGTAAAGCGCTCAATATGCACCGCCACGCCCTGATGGTCTTGGTCGTACTGATAGGCGAAGCTGACCAGCTCGCAAAGATGGATGAAACCGGTGAGATTTTGCGCGAGCAGAATCAACTGATTATCCGTGCCGTCGCTGTCGCGCACGGTGAGGTCGCAGCCAATAATCGGCTTGATGCCCGCCGCCCGCGCTTTCTTGTAGAACTTGAGTGCGCCGTAGAGATTGTTGCGGTCGGTGAGGGCGACCGCCTCCGCCCCCTGGCTTTTGGCAAAATCGACAATCTCGCCGACACGCAAAATGCTGTCGCTCAAAGAAAATTCGCTGTGGATGTGCAGATGGGTCAGGGCATTCATGATTCGCTGTCAGGGTGCAAATGAAGGGCGCGTAGCTTAGCGGGAAAGCGGACGCGATGCCATTGGCGGATGGCACCTTGCGGATTTGGCGTGGATTCATGTGGATAGCTGATAAAAATTGACATCGGGATAAGAATAATTATCACGAGGACGAAATCAGTCCACAAGGAAATCCTCATGAAAACGCAACATTTTCCACACATGACGGTCTTGCCCGGCAAACTGCCACTGGCTTTGCTGGTGGCGCAGGCGTGCTGCCTGCCTGCACTCGCCGCCCCGGCGGACAGCAAAAGCGGCGGCGAGCAAACGCTGGCGCCGGTCGTCGTTTATGCCATGCCGGGCGGCAACAATGCGGGCGGCAGCAGCGTCATCGGGCGGCAGGCGCTGGAGCGCCGTCCGACCAGTGATTTGCGCAGCCTCTTTGACTACACCCCCGGCGTGAACTTCGTCGGCGGCAGTTACAACCCGCTGAACGAGGTGGAAATTCGCGGCATGGGCAGCCAGAGTTCGGACGTGATGGACAACGGCGCCAACCGGGTGACGATGGACCTGGACGGCATGGAAATGAGCCCCGGCCTGAGCTACGGCTACTACACCCGCACCGGTCGCCAATACTTTGACCCGGCTGACTTGAAAGAAGTGGAAATCGAAAAAGGGCCGGGCGCGAACGGCCTCTCCGGCAGCGTCCGCCTGCGCAGCAAGGACCCGCAGGATTATCTGCGCGATGGCGCCAACTTCGGCGGCGAAGTACGCGACGGATTCAACGGCGAAAACCGCGAATTTACCAGCGGCGCCAGCGTGGCCGGGCGCTTTGACGCGGCCAACAGCACCTCCGTCAGCTACAACCGCCACTGGTTCCATGAGCGCAAAAACCGCAGCGGCCGCGATATTGACGGCCCCGACCGCACCTACAACGACCCGGTCTCTGGCCACAGCAATTCCGTCAATGGCAAATGGATTTACCAGCCCAATGACGCGCACAAATTCACCCTCGCCCTCCAGCACTACGACGTGGAAAGCAACAGCCGCCAGCGGCAGCGCATCGGCACTGCCAGCCGTGGCGCGGGCAACATCCTCGACTCGCACAACACCCGCACCAACCGCCGTGATGCCGTCTCCGTGCGCCACGACATCAGCGCCGCCACGCCGCTGTTTGACCAGATGAACTGGCAACTGGGCGTGCAGCGCGGCAGCAGCAAGGGGCGCAACACCAACCTCATGCCCAGCGGCAACTTCTACGACAACGACGACTACAAAAACACCGACTACAGCCTAAGCACCGGTTTCAGCAAAAGCATCGACGGCAGCGTGCGCCAGGACATCGACTACGGCCTCAAACTGCGCTACGGCACCAGCGACTTCGGCTCGGAAAACATCACCCCGACCGCGCGCACCAAAGGCAGCTACTTCGCCGTGGAAAAAAGCAAACGCTTCCAGGGCGAAATCCGCGCCGCCGACCGCATCAGCTTCGGCACAAGCGGCATCAGCGTTACCCCGTCGGTCAGCCTCACCCACGCCCGCATCAGCCACGACGGCAAACTGCCGGACTACCACAAAACCGCGCCCGGCGGCGGCCTGCGTCTCGAATACCAGCCGAACGACAACCACCTCATCAGCGCCGACTACCACCGCGCCACCCGCATCCCCGGCTTCATCGAACTGGGCAGCACCCGCTTCAACAGCCCCGACTACCAGTTGAAACCGGAAACCGCCGACGGTTTTGAACTCGCCTGGACGAGCAACGGCGCGCTTGGCCGCCAGCGTACCGCGCTCTACTACAACCACTACAACAACCTCATCAGCGTCGATTGCGGCATGAACACCAACGACCCCTGCCTGTTCTACAACACCGACGGCCACAGCAAAATCTACGGCGCCGAATTTGAAGGACGGCTGAACCTCAACGCCTTTGGCCTCGCCGACGGCCTCGCGCTCGAAGGCGCCGCCGCCTACGGCAAAGGCAGCAACAGCAAAGGGCAGCCGATGAGCCGCATTGACCCGTTCAACGGTTATGTTGGCCTGCGCTACGACGCGCCGCAAAAGCGCTGGGGCGTGGCGAGCCGCGTCAAATTCGCCACCGCGAAAAAAGGCAGTGCCCTGCCGGAGCGCGCCAAACCGCTCGGCGGCTACGGCACGGTCGAACTCACCGGCCACTACAAACCGATGGACAACCTCACCATCAACGGCGGCGTCTATAACCTCTTCAACAAAGACTACGGCCTGTGGAGCCGCGCCCGCAGCCACCCGGACGGCTACGCCCCGCCGTTTAGCGAGCCGGGACGCTACGTGGCGGTGAACTTCCGTTACCAGTTCTAAAAATGCTCCCTCCCCCGCAGGGCGAAGCCCGCAGCGGGGGAGGGCCGGGGTGGGGGTAAGCGATATAGTTGATGACTCGGAATCCAGTTTTTCACGTTTGCTGCCCTCACCCCAGCCCTCTCTCTTGCTTCGCAAGCAATGCTTGTCGCTGCGCGAGCTGTCCCAGTCCCACAGGGAGAGGGGCTTATCCGCCGAATTGCAAACACCCCCTAAGCCATTGACTGACAAACAATCAACCGTAGGGGCGGTTAGACCGCAGGTCGTAACCGCCCGCAAGACAAAACGGGCGGTTACGGCTACGCCTAACCGCCCCTACCCTGCTATGTAACAAACACCCCATCCCCATGAAAAAACACCTTCTCGTACTCGCCCTTATCCTCGCCGCCCCGCTTGCCCACGCCTACGAGCGCATCATCTCGGCGAGCGGCAACATCTCCGAAATCGTCGCCCTTCTCGGCGACGCCGACAAACTCGTCGCCGTCGACAGCAGCAGCCTCCTGCCCAAAGACGTGATGGAGAAAAAGCCCAAAGTCGGCTACCGCCGCGTCCTCTCTGGCGAAGGCATCCTCTCCTATACCCCCGACCTCGTCATCCTGCCGCCCGATGCCGGACCCGCCGAAATCATCAAACACCTCGAAGGCGCAGGCGTCCCGCTGTTACGCATCAAGGACGGTCGCAGCGAGCAGGGCGTGGCCGACGACATCCGCACCATCGCCAAAGCACTTGGGCGCGAACAAGAAGGCGAGGCGCTCATCGCCCAAATCGCCGCGACGATGAACGAAGCGCGCGCCTTCCAACAAACCTACCCAGCGCGGCTGCGCATCCTCGTCCTCTTCGATGGCTTGAGCGACCAGCTCTCCAGCATGGGGCCCAAAAGCGGTGGCGACGCGCTTGTCCAGCTCCTCGGCGGCGACAACGCGGTAGAAGCAGAAGGCATGAAACTGCTCTCGCCCGAAGCCCTCGTCACCCTGCCCGCCGACGCCATCCTCATCGCCCGCCTTGGCCGCCATTTCGACGACAACGCCAGCCTTGCCGACCCCGCCGAATACCCCGACCTCGCCCAATCACAGGCAGGCAAACGCGGCTGCCTCATCCAAATCAACGTCATGGAAAGCCTCGGCTTCGGCCCCAGCTACGCCGACGCCGTGCGCGACATCAGCAAAACCCTCGCCTCATGCCTGAACAAACCCTGAACCGCCCGCACTACCGCCGCACACTCGCCATAACCGCGCTGGCGCTCGCCGTCCTGCTCATCCTCGGTATCCGCTTCGGCAGCACCCGCCTTGACCTCGCCCTCATCGCACACGGCATCAGCGGCACCCTCACCCCGGAAGAAGCGCCACACTGGTACGCCTTCCACCAAATGCGCCTGCCGCGCGCGCTCGCCACCGCCCTCGTCGGCGGCAACCTCGCCCTCTGCGGCGCGGTGATGCAGGGACTCTTCCGCAACCCGCTGGTTGACCCCGGCATCATCGGCGTCATGAGCGGCGCCGCCTTCAGCGTCACCCTCTACATCATCATCGGCGCCGAAGCCTTCCCCGCCCTGCTGCACTGGCTGGGCGACTACGCCCTGCCCGTCGCCGCCTTCGCCGGCAGCTGGCTGATGACCCTCACCCTCTACCGCTTCGCCAAACGCGGCGGCCAAATCAACATCGCCGCCATGCTCCTCATCGGCATCGCGCTCAGCGGCTTCACCGGCGCCATCACCGGCCTGCTCACCTACATCGCCGACGACAACCAACTGCGCAGCCTCACCTTCTGGGGCATGGGCACCCTCAGCAAAATGGACTGGCAAAAACTCGCCATCCTCGCCGCCATCAGCGCCATCAGCCTGCCGTGGATACACCAGGACGCGCGCGTGCTGAACGCGCTCATGCTCGGCGAAAGCGCCGCCTGGCACCTCGGCTTCAACATCGAACGCGCCAAAAAACGGCAAATCCTCCTCGTCGCCCTCCTCGTCGGCAGCTGCGTCGCCTTCACCGGCGGCATCGCCTTCGTCGGCCTCATCGTGCCGCACATCGTGCGCGGCCTCACCGGAGCCAACAACCGCCACGTCCTGCCCGTCTCCTTCCTCCTCGGCGCGGCGCTGCTCTCACTCGCCGACCTCATCGCCCGCCTCATCATGGCTCCGGCAGAACTGCCCATCGGCATCCTCACCGCTGCCATCGGCGCGCCCTTCCTCGCTACCCTCGTCTGGCAACGCCTCGGAAAAACCGAATGACCCCGCACCTCGAAGCCCGCGGCCTCACCCTGCAACGCGGCGGCAAAACCCTCATCGACCAGCTCGACCTCACCATCGCCCGTGGCAGCTACACCGCCATCATCGGCCCGAACGGTGCGGGCAAAACCACCCTCATCAAACTCCTCTGCGGCGACTACCGCCCGCAACACGGACAAATCACCTACGACGACAAACCCCTTGCCGCCTACAGCCCCCTCAGCCTCGCGCGCAAACGCGCCGTGCTGCCACAAAGCCAGGAACTGCCCTTCGCGCTCAGCGTCGCTGAAGTCGTCGCCCTCGGACGCGAACCCTGGCACGGCAGCACCGCCGCCCGGCACGACCGCGCCGTCATCCGCCACTGCCTGCAAACCCTCACCATTGACCACCTCGCCGACCACACCTGGCAAACCCTCTCCGGCGGCGAACAACACCGCAGCCACATCGCGCGCACCCTCGCGCAAATCCACGAACAACCGGCGGGCGACCTCAGCGGCAAAACCCTCTACCTCGACGAACCCACCAACCACCTCGACATCCGCCACCAATACCAACTCATGCACGAACTACAGCGCCTGAAAGCGCGTGGACTGACCATCATAGCCGTCATGCACGACCTCGACCTCGCACTACAAAACGCCGACCACATCATCCTCTTGGCAGAAGGCAAAAAACTCGGCGACCACACCCCGCAAAGCCTGAGCGCAAGTGGCGACCTGGAGCGCGCCTACCACATTCCCATCCGCCACTACCGCCTGCCCGACAGCGACCGCATCCTCCTCGCCCCGGAGTACCAGCCATGAAAAAACACAACTCTCGCGCGCAAAAAAACCCTCCCCCTGTGGGGGAGGGTCGGGGTGGGGTTCGCCTGCATACCGCCAATGCCAAATCGCCCGCCGAATTACCCCCTCCCCAAAGTTGGGGAGGGAGTAACGAAAGCAAAACACACGCCGCTGCAACATCAGCCACCGAAGCGTTCATCTGACAAGCCCAACCAACATCCATGAACCCCATCCAAAACACCCGCTGGCGCCCCGACCAGGCCGTACCCGACGCCTTTCCCGCCCGCTCGCGCTTCATGATGCCGCGCGGTGCAGTCCCACCGTTGCCGCCTGACGCCATCCAGCGCACCTGGCAGAAAATCCTCACCACCCCCTGGCAGGGCGAAGGCGCCGCCTACCTGCACATCCCCTTCTGCATCACCCACTGCCTCTTCTGCGGCTTCTACCGCAACCACTGGTGCGAAGAAGACGGCGCCAGCTACACCGACCGCCTCATCGACGAACTCGCCTACGAACACGAACAACGCCAGGGCGACGGCAAAATCAACGCCGTGTACTTCGGCGGCGGCACCCCGACCGCACTCGCCACCACCGACCTCGTCCGCCTCATCAGCGCCTGCAAGCGCTACCTGCCGCTGACAGACGACTGCGAAATCACCCTCGAAGGCCGCATCAGCCACTTCGACCCCGACAAAGCCCAGGCCTGTATCGACGCCGGCATCAACCGCATCTCCATCGGCATCCAGAGCTTTGACGACCACATCCGCAAACGCATGGGGCGCAAACACAGCGGCGACGAAGCCTGGCACTACCTACAACAAATGAGCGCACTCGACTGCGTTGTCGTCGCCGACCTCATCTACGGCCTACCCAACCAAAACGACGACATCTGGGCGCGCGACATCGCCCGCATCAACCAACTGCCCCTCTCCGGCCTCGACACCTACGCCTTCAGCAACTTCCCCGGCCTGCCCATCAACAAACACATCGAAAAAGGCCACCTGCCGCCGCCCGCCCCAGCAGCCATCCAGGCACAACACTACGCCTACGCCTGCGAACAACTCACCGCGCACGGCTGGCAACAAATCAGCAACAAACACTACGCCTGGCCGGGACGGGGCGAACGCAACCGCTACAACAGCGGCGCACGCGACACCTGCCTCGCCTACGGCTCCGGCGCGGGCGGCAACCTCGCCGGATACAGCTACATGACAAGCGGCGACCTCATGACCTACCTCGACACCCCGCGCGACCAAAAAGCTCTCGCCGTCCTCGTCCCGTACGGACCGAACCGCCGCCGCAACGGCAAAATCCAGCATCAACTCGATCTCGGCTACCTTGACCCCGCCCTGCTCGGCGACAACGCCGCCGCCCTCGCACAACTGGACACCTGGCAACAACAAGGCCTGCTCCACCACGACGCAGACGGCATCGTCCGCCTCAACACCAGCGGCCGCTACTGGGCGAGCGCCATTGGCGGCGCCCTCATCGCCGCCCTCAGCCCGCCACAAAAAACCTGACCTTCTCCCCTCCCCCCGTGGGGGAGGGGCCGGGGGTGGGGTTTGCCCGCAAACCGCATTGCCCATAAAACCCCTTCCATCCACCCACAACCAGGAAAACACCATGAACCAAAACCAAGACCTGCGCGACAGCCTCGCGCGCCAACCCGGCCAAGTCCTCGAAGCACTGGCCGCCGAATACCAGACCAGCCTGGAAACCGTCCTCCAGAGCCTGCCCGCCGAAATGTGGCAAAAAACCGAAGGCACACGCATCCTCGACATCCTGCAAACCATCGCCACCTGGGAGCACCCCGTCACCACCATCATCCACACGCCGGACATCATCGCCGAAATCAGCGGACGCCTGCCCGGCGGGCGGGTCGCGCGCGGCTACTACAACTTCGATAAAAACCCGGACGGCAGCGGCATCCACGGCCACCTGCGCCACGAACACTGCGCCGCCATCTACCGCGTCGAACGCCCCTTCATGGGCACCGCCACCGCCGCGCTCTACTTCATCAACCACAGCGGCGGCTGCATCTGCAAAATCTTTGCCGGCCGCGACCAAAACCGCGAACTGCGCCCGGAACAAGTCGCCGCCATGCGCGCCCTCGTCCCCTGAACACAGACTCTAAAAAACGTGCGCTCCGGCGCACGTTTTTATGAACCGCCCCAAGAAATCAGGAAGGAGTACTATAGCCACCCATCGAAAGTTTCAGACAAGGTGCGTCGCCGAAGACAGTACGCATTTGTACGGCGCGGGTTTCCCTAAAAAATGGCTTCGCCATTTTTTAGGGTGCCCGGTCAGGCGACGCAACACCGTATGAGGCTTTCGGTGGATGGCTATATCTGTGAGAGGATATCCCCATGAAGAAAAAAACAGCATCCCCAAAATACACCCCCGAAGTGCGCGAACGTGCCATCCGGCTACTCGAAGAAGTTCGCGCACAGCACCCTTTCGATCGGGCTGCCATCCAGGCGGTTGCGTCCAAGTGGCTGTAGGCATGACGCGCCTGGTACCGCAAGCATCAGGACGCACAAAATGAACCGCCCCAAAATTATCGGAGGGCGGATGGATTGGATCAGGCAGCTTTGTCTAATCCGTCTTTTTGGCGATAGTACGCCGCTTCAAATTCTACTGGCGGAGTGTAGCCGATGGAACTCAGCAGTCGGCGCTGGTTGAACCAGTCCACCCATTCCAGTGTCGAAAGCTCCACGTCGCCTGCACCACACCAGCCTTGTCTTTCAATGACTTCCGTTTTGTACAGGCCAATGATGCTTTCCGCCAGTGCGTTGTCGTAGGAGTCGCCGACTGTACCCACCGATGCTTTCACGCCTGCCTCCTCCAGCCGTGCGCTGTAACGCAGCGACAGG